>JAGXGL010000045.1 GCA_024636755.1 Guyparkeria sp.
GTCCTGCAGGGTGAACAGGGAGTAGGCCAGGGTCTTGCCCTTGACCATGGACACCAGCACGCCATTGCCGCGGCGGGCGATTTCCTGGTTCTTCACCGGACCGTAATGGTCGAACACGTGGGTGAGTATGCCACTGCCGGAGGTCATGGTCATGAACATGCCGCGGAAGCCGATAAGGCCCCGGGCCGGGATGATGAACTCCAGCCGTATGCGGCCCTTGCCGTCGGGAGACATGTTCTCCAGCGACGCACGGCGCAGGCCCAGCTCTTCCATGATCGCGCCCTGGTGCGGCTCCTCACAGTCAATTACCAGCTGCTCATAGGGTTCCTGCATCACCCCGTCGATTTCCTTCTGGATCACTTCCGGGCGGGAGACCCCCAGTTCAAAGCCTTCGCGGCGCATGTTCTCGATCAACACCGACAGGTGCAGCTCGCCACGGCCGGAGACGCGGAACTTGTCCGGGTCGTCGCCTTGCTCGACCCGCAGGGCGACGTTGTGTACCAGTTCGCGATCGAGCCGCTCGCGGATCTGGCGACTGGTCAGGAACTTGCCTTCACGACCGGCGAACGGCGAGGTGTTGACCTGGAAGGTCATGGAAACGGTTGGCTCATCGACGGTCAACGGCGGCAGCGCCTCGACATTCTCCGGATCGCAGAGCGTATCGGAGATGTAGAGCGGATCGACGCCGGAGAAGGCGATGATATCGCCCGCCTGGGCCGAATCCACCTCGACCCGGTCGAGACCGTGGAAGCCCATGATCTGCAAGATGCGACCATTGCGCACCTCGCCCTCACGACCGATGATCTTGATCGTGGTGTTGGTGCTGACCTTGCCGCGCTTGATCCGGCCGATGCCGATGACGCCCACGTAGGGGTTGTAGTCGAGGCTGGAGACCTGCATCTGGAACGGGCCATCCGGGTCAACGTCCGGGGCCGGGACGCGTTCGGTGATCGTCTCGAACAGCGGGATCATGTCGCCGTCACGGACGTCGTCATTCAGACCCGCGTAGCCGTTGAGCGCCGAGGCGTAGACGATCGGGAAATCGAGCTGATCGTCACTGGCACCCAGGCGGTCGAACAGGTCGAACACCTCGTTGATGACCCAGTCCGGGCGCGCACCCGGGCGATCGATCTTGTTGATCACCACGATCGGCTTGAGCCCGTGCTCGAAGGCCTTCTGGGTCACGAAGCGCGTCTGCGGCATCGGCCCGTCGACCGCGTCGACCAGCAGCAGCACCGAGTCGACCATCGACATGACCCGCTCGACCTCGCCGCCGAAGTCGGCGTGTCCGGGGGTGTCGACGATGTTGATGCGCCAGTCCTCACCCTTGGGAGAGTGCCATTTGATCGCCGTGTTCTTGGCCAGGATCGTGATGCCACGCTCCTTCTCGATCTGGTTGGAGTCCATGATCCGCTCACCGTGGTCGGTGCGGGCATCGAGGGTGCCGGATTGCTGCAACAGGCGGTCGACCAGCGTGGTCTTGCCGTGGTCAACGTGGGCGATAATGGCGATATTACGAAGATTGGCGATCACAAAAAACGGTCCAAGGGATTGAAATAAGGGCGCGCAGTATAAACACAAAAGCCGAATCGACCGAGTTGCAAACGCAAAAGAAAGCGGCAACGCCGTCAAGACATGGCTCGAACAGACAGGCGGGTGGCCGCAAAGATCAGCAAAAGCGGGGCGAGGCTGATATACCTAGGAGGCCCTGGTCGCCGAGTGCCTCGGCCGGGCATTGCGCGACACCGCCTACAAAAACGAACGAGAACGCAGGGAGCCCCCATGAGCAGCACCCCCACTGTCGGCAAGCACACCGTGCTCTTGATGCCGGTCTTTTTGCCCGCCGTGGCCGTCATCGCGCTGCTGGTGATCGGCACCGTCATCGATCCCGATCGCGCCGGTGACGTCTTCGCCCAGGTTCTTGACTGGATCACCAACGATTTCGGCTGGTTTTACATGCTGGCCGTGGCGATCTTCCTCGTCTTCTTCATCGCCGTGGCCGTCTCACCCTGGGGGCATATCAAGCTCGGCCCGGACCACTCCGAGCCGGAATACAGCTTCCCCTCCTGGTTCGCCATGCTGTTCTCGGCCGGCTATGGCATCGCGCTGCTGTTCTTCGGCGTGGCCGAGCCGGTGCTCCACTTTGCCAGCCCCCCGGATGGCTCGCCCGAGACCATCGAGGCGGCCAAGCAGGCGTTGCAGATCTCGTTCTTCCACTGGGGCTTTCACATCTGGGCGATCTACGGCCTGGTGGGCCTCGTGCTGGCCTACTTCGCCTTTCGCCACGGGCTACCCCTGTCGATGCGCTCGGCGCTCTACCCGCTGATCGGTGAGCGCATTCACGGCCCGATCGGCCACACGGTGGACGTGTTCGCCATCCTCGGCACGATGTTCGGCATCGCCACCACGCTGGGTCTGTCCGTCTCGCAGATCAACGCGGGCCTGAATTACCTCTGGCCGCAAATCCCGGTCAACACCACGGTGCAGATCATTGCGATCGCGTTGATCACGGCCGCAGCGACCGTCTCGGTGGTCGCGGGCATGGACAAGGGGATCAAGCGCCTCTCGCAGCTGAACATGATCATGGCGATTGCGCTGGTGCTGTTCGTCTTCCTGATGGGCCCGACCATCTTCCTGCTCGAGGCCTTCGTCGAGAACACCGGCTTCTATCTCTCGAACATCGTCGAACGCACCTTCAGCCTGCAAGCCTATGAGTCCAACGACTGGATCGGCAACTGGACCCTGTTCATCTTCGGCTGGACCATCGCCTGGGCACCGTTCGTCGGGCTATTCATCGCGAAGATCAGCCGCGGGCGCACCATCCGGCAATTCGTGCTGGGCGTGATGTTCGTGCCGACAATCTTCACTTTCTTCTGGTTTACCGTCTTCGGTGACACCGCGCTCAACGCCATCATGCACGAAGGGGCCGACGCCCTGATCGGGCAGGTGCAGACGGACAAGGCCATCGCCCTGTTCAAGCTGTTCGAGTTGCTGCCGCTCACGCCGATCATCTCCTTCCTGACGATCGTGCTCATCATCACCTTCTTCGTGACCTCCTCGGACTCCGGCTCGCTGGTGATCGACTCGCTGGCCTCCGGCGGTGCCATGCAGACCCCGGCACTCCAGCGGGTCTTCTGGGCCGTACTCGAGGGCGTGGTCGCCTCGGTGCTGTTGCTTGCCGGGGGTCTCGGGGCCTTGCAGACGGCCTCGATCACCGCGGCACTGCCGTTCGCGATCATCATGCTGATCGCCGCGGTGGGCATGTGGCGCGCGTTGCAGATCGAGGGGCATCGCGAAGTGAGCCTGCAGCACCACATGAATGCCGGCCGTCACGGCAGCCTCGGCGGCGTCGATAACTGGCGCAAGCGGGTAACCAACATGATGAGCTTCCCGAAGCGCGAGCCCGTCGCCGCGTTCATCAAAACCGATGTCGCCGAGGCGATGGATCAGGTGCGCGACGAGTTGAGCGATCAGGGTTGGCCAGTCGAATCCCATTTCGACGAGGAACGCTGCCGCGCTCACCTGAACGTCACCAAGCCGGGCGAGATGGAATTCATCTACGAGGTGCGCCTGCGCGGTTACGCCAAGCCGGGCTTCGCTTTCCCGGAGCAGGATCGCTCGCTCGACGGTGACAGCCACTACTACCGCGCAGAGGTCTATATGCGCCGCGGTGGCCGCTCCTACAACATCTACGGCTACGACCGAGAGACGGTCATCAGCGACATCCTCGACCAGTTCGAGAAATACATGCACTTCCTGCACACCTCCCCGGCCATCCTGCCGTGGAAGATGGAAGAGCATGACGATGACCTCCACAGTCATCGAATACGTGAGCTGGGCAACGGCAAGAGCGGGCCGACGACCGACAGCTGATCGTCCCGCGCGGACGACACTCGGATCGACCCGACAACCCGCCACGGCCGTGGCGGGTTTTTTGTGCTCGAAGATTCGCTGAACACCCGAACCAACCGGGGTTCCCGCCGCTGGCAATAGAGTCGGATGATAGAATTGCTGGCATCACGCACCCCATCACGACGAGGCATTCCATGGCCGAACGGCTGGCATTCACCAAGATGCACGGACTGGGCAACGACTTCATGGTGGTCGATGCCGTCAGCCGCCCCCTGCCGGTCGCCGACTGGCTGACCCCGACGCGCATCCAGGGCTGGGCCGACCGCCACTTCGGCATCGGCTTCGACCAGTTGTTGCTGATCGAGGCGCCGAGCGGCACGAAAGCCGATTTCCGCTACCGGATCTTCAACGCCGATGGCGGCGAGGTCGAACAGTGCGGCAATGGCGCACGCTGCTTCGCGCGCTTCGTTGCCGAACGCGGACTGACCGACCGGCGCGAGATCCGCGTCGAGACCGCCGGTGGGCCGATCGTGTTGCATCTGACCGACGACGAGCGCGTTCGGGTCGACATGGGCAGACCCCGCTTCGCCCCCGAGGCCATTCCGTTCAAGCCGCCAATCACGGCGAGCCAGCCGCCCTACACCCTGATGCTCAGCGGGCACCCCGGCGGGCTCGACCGGGTCACGCTGGAGGCCGTCTCGATGGGCAACCCGCATGCGGTGGTTCAGGTCGAGGATCTCGAGCGCTTCCCGGTGGAGGCCGTGGGCACAGCGCTCGAGTCGCACCCGGCCTTCCCGCGACGGGTGAATGTCGGCTTTGTCCAGCAGCATCGCCCCGACCACATCGACCTGCGGGTGTTCGAGCGGGGGGCTGGCGAGACCCTGGCCTGCGGCACCGGGGCCTGCGCGGCCGTCGCCGCCGGCATTCAGGCCGGGCGACTGCACTCGCCCTGCCGGGTCGATCTGCGCGGTGGCGCGTTGTCGATCGAGTGGTCCGGCCGCGAGGGCGACTCCCTGTTCATGACCGGCCCGGCAACCTTCGTCTTCGACGGCGAAATCCCGATCAACCCGGCTGACTGACTGCAATGACGACCGCATTGCCGAGTCTGGCATGCGGGGGTAAGGTGAACGCTATCAGCGCCCGCAGAGGCGCAAGCTGCCAATAACTATCAAGGGATTACGCATGAGCGAGAACGTGGCCTTCGAACTTGCCGATACGGACGCCGAGGTCGGCGATCAGCAAACACCGAGCGCGGAGACGGTGCTTAACTATCTGCGCGCCCATCCGGACCTGTTCCTCGAGCACCCGGAAATCCTCGATCACATCGACCTGCCCGGCCCACCTCAGCCGATCGTCTCCCTGCATCACTGGCAATTGCGCCGCTGGCGCGGCCAGGCCCTCCGGCACCGCCACGCCCTGGACCAGCTCCACCAGGTCGCCGCCGACAACGCCGACGCCGACCGCCTGCTGCACCGCTTTTGCGAAGGGCTGCTGACCGCCACGGATCGCTCTCCGGCCGCGCTCGAAAAGCAGATTCAGGCCGACTTCGAGGTCGACACCTGTCGGGTCGTGCCGGTGGCCGATCTCGACAAGGAGACCCGACGGCTTCTCGCCGGCTGGCTGGACAACCCCACCCCCTTCTGCGGCCGCCCCCACGACACGGTGCGTCAGACCTTGTTCGGTGATGCACTGCCGCAGACCGGCTCGGTGGCCCTGATCGCCGTGCCGGCTCGCGGGTCTGGCCCCACCCGCCACATCGTCGCGTTGGGCCGCCGCCTGCCGGATGGCTTCAATCCCGCCCAGGGCACGCACTTTCTCGAACAGATCGGCGAACTCGCCGGGGCGTTTCTCGAGCAGGCCGCGAGCGACAGCGACAGCCACTGATCGATCATGCCCGCCGCCCCGCTGACAACAGCCTTCGACCGGGCGACCGAGGCACTGGACGCCGATCATCGGCTCAACCCGCTCACCCGCAAGGCCTATCAGGCCTCGTGGTCGCGGCTGGCCGACCACCTCAACACCCTCGGCATCGAATCGAGCGCCGCGATCGACGATCGATCGCTGCGTCGTTTTCTCGCCGAGCTGGCCCGCGCCGGCCAATCACCCCGCTCGATCGCCCGCCACGTCAGCGCGGTCAAGCGCCTGCTGGGCTTCTGGCAACGCCTTGGCCTCGATTGCCCGGCCGACCCGCTGTTGCTCAAGGCGCCAAAAGCCCCGAAGCGGTTACCCAACGCCCCGGATGTCGAGACGCTGACCCGCCTGCTCGACGGCCCGAGCGCGTCGGCCGACGCCTCAGAGAAAACACGGAAAACCCCGGCGCAACAACGCACCACCGAAATCCGCGCCTTGCGGGATCGCTGCCTGTTCGAGTGGCTCTACGGCAGTGGCCTGCGACTGGCGGAAGTGGTGGGCCTCGACCTGACCGATCTTGATCTGGCCTCCGGGCAGGCGCGGGTCACCGGCAAACGCGACAAGACCCGCATCGTGCCGGTGGGCCGCCAGGCCCGTGCCGCGATGCAGGACTGGCTGGCCGCCCGCCGCGAATGGGATCGGACCGGCACCACGGCCGTGTTCATCAACAACCGCGGCCGACGGCTGTCGGCCCGCTCCGTGCAACTGCGCCTCAACCACGCCTCTCGTCAGGCCGGGCTCGAGGCGCCATTGCACCCTCACCAGTTGCGTCACGCCTTCGCCACGCACGTACTCGAATCCTCGGGCGACCTGCGCGCCGTTCAAGAGATGCTGGGACACGAAAGTCTCTCGACCACCCAGATCTACACCCACCTCGATTTCCAGCACCTGATGGGCGTCTACGAGCGCGCCCATCCCCGCGCCATGCGCCACGGCAAGGGAACGCCCAAGAACGATACCCAGAGCAGCGACGAGCCGGGTTGAAAAGCCCCCCATCGCCTACACTGTCTTTCGTTCAGATCGACCCATCGGCCCACCCATCAACCGGAACCGACCGTTTTCCATGGCTCACCACGAAGACACCCTCTACGGCACCACCATCCTCTGTCTGCGCAAGAACGGCCAGACCGTCATCGGCGGCGATGGCCAAGTCACGCTCGGCCACACCGT
Organism: Guyparkeria sp.; assembly: GCA_024636755.1. GTDB lineage: Bacteria > Pseudomonadota > Gammaproteobacteria > Halothiobacillales > Halothiobacillaceae > Guyparkeria. The sequence goes on from JAGXGL010000045.1 coordinate 6,934, forward strand.
GGTCAAGGGCAACGCGCGCAAGGTGCGCACGCTCTACGACGGTAAGGTGATTGCCGGGTTTGCCGGCGCGACCGCCGATGCCTTCACGCTGTTCGAACGTTTCGAGGCCAAGCTGGAGAAATACAGCGGCAACCTGCTGCGTTCGGCCGTGGAGCTGGCCAAGGACTGGCGCACCGACCGCATGATGCGCAAGCTGGAGGCGATGCTGGTGGTCGCCGATCGCAACGCCATGCTCACCATCAGTGGCAACGGCGACGTGATCGAACCGGAAGATGCGTTGATTGCGATCGGCTCCGGCGGTGCCTATGCCCAATCGGCTGCCACCGCGCTGATGCGCCACTCGGACCTTTCCGCCCGGGAAACGGTGGAAACCGCGCTGCACATCGCCGGCGATATCTGCATCTATACCAATCACAAGCTCACCATCGAAGAACTCGACTGATGAACCTGACTCCCGCACAGATTGTCTCGGAACTCGACAAGCACATCGTCGGCCAGCATGCCGCCAAGAAGGCGGTGGCCATCGCCTTGCGCAATCGCTGGCGTCGCCAGCAGGTCGACGAGCCGCTCAAGAGCGAGATCACGCCCAAGAACATCCTGATGATCGGCCCGACCGGCGTGGGCAAGACCGAGATCGCCCGCCGGCTGGCCAAGCTCGCCAACGCGCCGTTCCTCAAGATCGAGGCGACCAAGTTCACCGAGGTCGGCTACGTCGGTCGCGATGTCGAATCGATGATCCGCGACCTGGCCGAGTACGCCCTGAAGATGGTGCGCCAGGAGGCCATGGTCGAGGTGAGGGATCGCGCCAAGGTGGCCGCCGAAGACCGTGTGCTCGACGCCCTGCTGCCCGCCCCGCGCGATCCGTGGCAGAACGACGACAGCCACGGCGAGGAGGCCTATCGCAACACCCGCACGAAGTTTCGCGACAAGATCCGTCGGGGCGAGATGGACGACCGCGAGGTAGAAATCGAGTTGCGTCAGGCCCCGGCCGGCATCGACGTGATGACCCCGCCGGGCATGGAGGAGATGGCCAGCCAGTTGCGCTCGGTGTTCCAGAACATGGGGCAGGACAAGACCCAGACCCGGCGCATGACCGTCGCTGAAGCCCTTTCCGCGCTGACCGACGAGGAGGCCGCGAATCTGGTCAACGAGGAAGAGATCCGCGCCGAGGCCGCCGACCGTGTCGAGCAGAACGGCATCGTGTTCATCGACGAGATCGACAAGGTCGCCAAGCGCGCCGAACAGGGCGGCGGCGAGGTCTCCCGCGAGGGCGTCCAGCGCGACATGCTGCCGCTGATCGAGGGCTCGACCGTCAACACCAAGGTGGGCATGGTGCGCACCGATCACATCCTGTTCATCGCCTCGGGGGCCTTCCACGTCTCCAGCCCCTCGGACCTGATCCCCGAGTTGCAGGGCCGCCTGCCGATCCGGGTCGAGCTCGAGGCACTCTCCAGCGACGACTTCGTCCGCATCCTCACCGAGCCGGACGCGGCACTCACACGCCAGCACACCGCCCTGCTCGCCGCCGACGGGTTGACCATCGAATTCAGCGACGATGCCATCCGACGCATCGCCGAAATTGCCTACGAGGTGAACCATCGCACCGAGAATATCGGCGCCCGGCGTCTGCACACGGTCATGGAGCATCTGTTGGAGGAGTTGAGTTTCGAGGCGAGCGGCGAGAACAAGACGCTCTCGCTCGACGCCGACTTCGTCGAGGAACGCCTGGGCGAACTGGCCCGCGACGAAGACCTGAGCCGCTACATCCTGTAAGGGAAAACCGAGGTATCGCATGGCAACCAACCCACCCGCCCCGCGGCAGATTCGCCTGGCCAAGGATCGCCGCTCGCTGAGCCTCGTCTTCCCGGACGGGGCAGCCTTCGATCTCGCCGCCGAGTACCTGCGCGTCTTCAGCCCCTCGGCCGAGGTGCGCGGCCACGGCGGGGGCGAGATGATGCTGGTACTGGGCAAGGAGCGGGTGAAGATCCTCGACGTGCAACCGGTGGGTCGCTATGCGGTCAAACTCGTGTTCGACGACGGGCACGACAGCGGCCTGTACGACTGGGGGCTGCTGCGCGAGCTGGGCGACCGGCGCGACGAGCACTGGAGCTACTATCTCGAACGCCTGTCTTCCGCGGGCGTCGAGCGCGACCCCGAGGGCGCCGAACCGGCGGCCCCTTACGATGTATTATCGGCAGGTAGCAAGGCAACCAAGACCGACGATTCATCGGGGTCATCGACGCGCGACTAGCGGTCACCCCCGCATCCCTGACGAGAGAACCGACCATGACCGAGAAGACGCACTTTGGCTACCGGGAAGTCCCGCGCGAGGAGAAGTCCCGGCTGGTGGGTTCGGTCTTCGACTCCGTGGCGGGTCGTTATGACCTGATGAACGATGCGATGTCGTTGGGCATCCATAGGCTGTGGAAGCGCGCGGCACTGGAATACACCGGCCTCAAGCGCGGTGGCCAGGCACTGGATTTGGCCTCTGGCACCGGTGATCTCGCGGCGCGCATGGCGCGCATCGTCGGTGACACGGGACTGGTCGTGCTGTCCGATATCAACGCCAGCATGCTCGCCATCGGGCGCGAAAAGCTCGACGAGCAGGGCATTTTCAACAACGTCGAGTACAGCCTCGCCAACGCCGAAGATCTGCCGTTCGAAAGCAACCGCTTCGACTGCGTGACCATCGGGTTTGGCCTGCGCAACGTCACCGACAAGGCCCGCGCGCTCGGCGAGATGGCGCGCGTGGTCAAGCCCGGCGGACGCGTGGTGATCCTCGAGTTCTCCAAACCGACCAATCCACTGGTCGAGCGCGCCTACGACGCCTACTCCTTCTCCGCCCTGCCGATGATGGGCAAGCTGCTGGCCAATGACGCCGACAGCTATCGCTACCTGGCCGAGTCGATTCGCATGCACCCCGATCAGGAGACGCTCGAGCGAATGATGCTCGACAATGGCTTCGATCACGTCGACGTGCACAACCTCAGCTTCGGTGTGGTTGCCATCCACGTGGGCTTCACGTTTTGACGATGGCCCCGCGGCCACGCGGGATCGGTCGATGGCTGATCCCGCTGCTCGGCGTGGGTGCCCTCTTTGTCGCACCGCTGGCCTGGTGGATCCAGACCTGGACGCCGGCCGATCGCCCAGTACGACTGGCCGCCATCGATGTTGCCGAGAGCTTCAAGCGCAGCCCGCAACTCGATCAGGTGCAGGATCGCGGTGTCCTTCGGGTCGCCACCCTGATCGAGCCGACTCTCTACATCCCCGACAGCTACCGCCCCCAGGGGCTCGAATACGACCTGACAGGCCGATTCGCCGAGCGCATCGGCGTCGACGTGGAATACGTGGTGGTTCCGAGCATCGAGGCCGCCTACGAGGCGGTGGCCCAAAACCGGGTCGATCTCGCCGCAGCCGGGCTGGCCATCGATACGGCACGCATGCCGCGCTTTCGCTTCGGGCCACCCTACCTCACGGTCAGCCGCAAGCTCATTCATGCCACTGACCAGCCGACTCCCACCGGCCTTGACGCCATCGACGGCGCCACCATCGCCCTGCCGAGCGGATCGGCAAGTCGGTTCTGGCTCAAGCGGATCATCGCTCAGGACGACAGCCTCGATCTCAACGTGGTTGAGGCACAGGACAAGCTCGCGATCCTGGAGGGCATCCGTCACGGCGACATCGACTACGCGTTGGTCTTGTCGCATATCGCCCTGCTGGCGCACAAGCTCTCCGACGAGGTCGCGATGGGCCCAATCGTCGGCCCGCCGGTGGCCTTGGCCTGGGTGTTCTCACGCCAGGCTGACGAGTCACTGCTCCGGGTGGCGCGCCATTTCTTCGCCGAAATCCGCAGCGACCAGCAGCTCAAGATGCTGGTCGATCGTCACTACGCCCAGTTCGAACGGCTCGACGAGTCACTCTCAAGACGGTTCCTGCAGGATCTGGAAACGCACGCCCTTCCCTACCTCGCCACCTTCAGGCAGGCGGGCGAGCGCTACGAAATCGATTGGCGACTACTCGCCTCGGTGGGCTACCAGGAATCCAAATGGCAACCCGACGCCGTTTCCCACCAGGGCGCCTACGGGCTGATGCAGATCGTCCTGCCCACGGCACGGGATCTTGGCCTGAGCGATCCCACCGACCCCACCGCCAGTATCATGAGCGGGGCGAAATACATCGCCCAGCTGCGTGAGCTCGTCCCCGAGGAGGCGACAGAGCCCGACCGCACCTACCTGGCGCTGGCCGCCTACAACGTCGGCATTGGCCATCTCCGCGATGCCCTCGAACTGACAAGCCGACAAGGCGGTGACCCCACTCAATGGGCAGATGTACGCGAACGCCTGCCTCAGCTCTCGGATCCGGCGATCTATCGAGACATGCGGTATGGCTACGCCAACGGCGACGAGACCGTCAACTACGTGGAGAACATTCGCGCCTTCCACGACCTGATGATCTGGGTGGCCACCCGCAAGGTTCTCCTGACCGAACGACAGTCAACCCCGTCTTTGCCGCGAATGGCGATGACAAACAAGTCATCATGAAAAACGCCCGTCTCGACGGGCGACACGGGCGTTGGGGTTTTTCGCGCAACACGCGCGGCTCGCGGGTCAAAGCGCAGCGACAATCGCCTCCAGCGCCTTGCCCGGGTCTGCCGCGGCCGTGATCGGCCGACCGATCACGAGGCTGGTCGCCCCGTTTGCCAACGCGTCAGCGGGCGTGACAACGCGCCGCTGGTCGTCGCGGGCACTACCTGCTGGACGCACCCCAGGCGTCACCACCAATCCCGTCTCAGCCGGGAAGAGCACTCGCATGGACGCCGCCTCGCGAGCCGAGCACACCACCCCGTCGAGACCGGTCTCGGCGGTCAGTCGGGCAAGCCGCCCAACCTGAGCCTCCGCCCCGTCGGCCACCCCGATCTCGGCGAGATCGGCATCCTCCATCGAGGTCAGCACCGTCACGGCAATCAGGGCCGGCGCATCCTCGGACGCCCCGATCGCCTCACGGGCGGCCTCGAGCATCCGCCGGCCGCCGCTGGCATGGACGTTCACCAAGGCGACGTCCAAGTCGGCCGCCGCCCGGCAAGCCTGGGCCACCGTGTTGGGGATGTCGTGAAACTTCAGGTCAAGGAAGACCGGAAAACCGCGCTCCCGTGCCCATTCGACGGCCCTCGGGCCGAGTGCCGTGAAGGCCTCCTTGCCGATCTTGATCCCGCAGAGCGACGGATCGAGCGCGGCAAGCAATTCCCGCACCCTTCCCTCATTCGCGGCATCCAGCGCGACGTAGATACGTGGCTGGGCCCGTTGCCGAGCCACGCTCAGTCCTCCTGCTTCACGGCCGCGTTGACACGCTCACGCAATTCCTTGCCCGGCTTGAAGTGCGGCACGTACTTCGCCCCCAACGAGACGGTCTCGCCGGTCTTGGGATTGCGGCCCAGGCGTGGGCGGCGATAGTTGAGCGAGAAGCTGCCAAAACCGCGGATCTCGATCCGGTCACCGGTACTCAACGCGTCCATCATCTCGTCGAGCATCAGGCGTACCGAGGTCTCGATATCGCGCATGGGCAGGTACTGCTGGCGATCGGCCAGCCGTTCGATCAGCTCCGACTTGGTCATCGATCAATCTCCCGTTGCCGCCCCCGAGGGGCGCACAGCTAATGTTCGGCAGACCCCCGGAAAGTCGTAGGGGATCTTAAGGAAATTCGCGGCTCCCCGCTCGCCTGTGGGCCGTGGTTCGACCCGAAAATCGGGCGGGGACAACCATAAAAAACGCCATCACAAAGGATGGCGTCTTTCGGACACGACGGTTCCGAGTTACTCGGAGCGGCCGAGCTGTTCCTTGAGCAGGTCACCCAGGGTCGGCGACGAGGTGCTCGGCGCCTTGCTCAGCTCATCCATCGCCTCGGTTTCCTCGGCGTGATCCTTGGCGCGGATCGACAGGCTGATCATGCGGTTCTTGCGATCGATACCCATGAACTTGGCCTCGACTTCCTCACCTTCCTTCAGGACGGTGCGGGCGTCGTCGATGCGCTCGCGGGCAATGTCGGAGGCGCGGATATAGCCTTCGATGCCTTCGGCCAGTTCGACCACGGCGCCGCGGGCGTCGACTTCACGCAGCGTGCCTTTGACGATGGTGCCCTTCGGGTTGTCGGCCGCCCAGTCGGACAACGGATCGTCCTCGAGCTGCTTGAGGCCCAGCGAAATGCGCTCGCGCTCCGGGTCGATCGCAATGACAACGGCCTCGAGTTCCTCGCCCTTCTTGAACTGGCGCACGGCTTCTTCGCCCGCCTCGCTCCAGGACAGATCGGAGAGGTGAACCAGACCATCGATACCGCCGTCCAGGCCGATGAAGATGCCGAAGTCGGTGATCGACTTGATCTGGCCGGCAACCTTGTCGCCCTTGGTGTGCGATGCGGCGAAGGCATCCCACGGGTTCGGCTGGCACTGTTTCATGCCCAGCGAGATCCGGCGGCGGTCCTCGTCGATGTCGAGGATCATCACCTCGACCTCGTCGCCGACGTTGACCAGCTTGCCCGGGTTGACGTTCTTGTTGGTCCAATCCATCTCGGAGACGTGTACCAGACCTTCGACGCCATCCTCGATCTCGACGAAGCAGCCGTAATCGGTGATGTTGGTGACCTTGCCGAACAGGCGGGTGCTGGTCGGGTAACGACGGGAAATGTCGCTCCACGGATCCTCGCCCAGCTGCTTGAGGCCCAGCGAAACGCGGTTGCGCTCGCGGTCGAACTTGAGCACCTTGACGTCGATCTCGTCACCGATGTTGACCATCTCGGACGGATGCTTGACGCGCTTCCACGCCATGTCGGTGATGTGCAGCAGGCCATCGATGCCGCCCAGATCCAGGAACGCGCCGTAATCGGTGAGGTTCTTGACGATACCGCGCAGGACCATGCCTTCCTGCAACTGCTCGAGCAGAGCCTCGCGCTCGGCGCTGTACTCTTCCTCGACCACGGCACGACGGGAAACGACCACGTTGTTGCGGCGCTGGTCGAGCTTGATGATCTTGAACTCGATGTCCTTGCCTTCGAGATACGTGGTATCCCGAATCGGGCGCACGTCGACCAGCGAGCCCGGCAGGAATGCGCGGACATCGCCGAGTTCGACGGTGAAACCGCCCTTGACCTTCCCGGAAATGCGGCCGGTAACGATTTCCTCGTTGTCGAAAGATTTCTCCAGCTTCGTCCAGGCACGGGCCCGCAGGGCCTTTTCGCGCGACAGACGGGTCTCGCCGAAGGCATCGTCGACGGCATCGAGGGCCACTTCGACCTCTTGGCCGACGTCGAGGTTGACCTCACCGTTGTCGTCGCGGAACTGTTCGGTCGGGATGATCCCTTCCGACTTCAGACCGACGTCGACTGTGACGTAATCGTCATTGATGGCAACAACCTTGCCGTAGACGATGGACCCCGCCTGCATGACGGTATTCTGGAGGCTTTCTTCAAAAAGCTGGGCAAAACTTTCAGACATTAATCCGCATTTCCAAAGGGTTGACGACTGGACGTTCCTGTAGCTGTCCGTCGTGGTTAAAAAATGCTGGCTTATCCTTCCCTGGGTTTGCCAGAACCAACTGTTTGTTGATGAGCGGGCGGCATTGCCCGTACAAAAACACGAGTCAACGGCCCCGCCGTGTCACTACGCATCCCGATCGGCGAGCCGATCCTGGATGTAGCGCCACAACGTGGCCTCCACCTCGTCAATGGAAAGATCGCTGGAATCAACGACTAACGCATCTTCCGCCGGTTTGAGCGGCGCGACCGAACGATTCCGGTCCCGCTCATCCCGCTGACGAATCTCCTCGACGAGGGCGGTAAAACTAGCATCGAATCCATTCTCGATCAACTGCTTATAACGCCGGTCGGCGCGCACCTCGGCGCTGGCATCGAGAAAGATCTTGGCGGGGGCCTCCGGAAAGACCACCGTGCCCATGTCACGGCCATCGGCGACCAGTCCCGCCGCCTTGGCAAAATCACGCTGACGCTGCAACAACGCCTCCCGCACCTCGGGACGTGCGGCAATCTGTGAGGCGATCGCGCCGGTGGTTTCGGTGCGCAATTCCCGACTGACGTTCTCGTCATTGAGAAACACCTTGCCCTCTTCGTCGAAGCAGCAATCAAGGTGCCGCGCGATGTCGACGATCTCGGGCGCCTGCGGCGCAAGGCCCGCGTTCTGACTGGCCAGTGCCGTCAGCCGATAGAGTGCGCCGGAATCGAGCATGCCGAAGCCCAACCGGGCGGCCAATCGCCGGGCGATCGTGCCCTTGCCCGAACCACTGGGGCCGTCGATGGTGATGACCGGTACCATTAAATTCTCCTGATGTTGCTACATTACCCGACGTGGCGTGGCGGTCGGCTATCCACGATCCGTTGCGCAACCCCGCCCTTCGGCAAGGAACGCTCCTCAAGCCGTCGGGTGGGATTTCGCACGCCAGCCAACTGTCGTCACTATGTTCCGACCGCGGTGCCGGGCGCGCGAGCCGCTTTTCTTGCCTTGTCCAAGAAAAGGGGCAAAAAGAAGGACACCCCATGCCTTGGCCCTTCGGGCGCGCGGACCTCACGACGAGGCCCGCGGCCTCGTGAGCCTCGGACGGCTTTTCGGGGCCGGTTCGACGCGACCTCCTGTCGCGGCGAACCTCGAAGCGACATCCCTGTCGCTTCGCCCCGGCCGCCCGAGGCTCACGAGGCAAGGCATAACGGAGACGCACCCTTCAATCAGCCGCAGGCCAATGGCGAATAAACCCGCTGACTTTCCAGCCTCAGTGCCGCGAAAGCTCCAGGCACCCACCCAATCGGTTGAACAACTCGGCAAACCCCGGGAACGAGGTTTCGACGAACTGGCAGTCGTGGATGGTGACCTCGCCACGGGCCTTGAGCCCGGCGACGGCGAATGCCATCGCGATGCGGTGGTCGCCCTGCGCGTAGATGGTCGCCGACCCGAACGGGGTCGGCTCGCCGCGTCCCTCGATGATCATGCCATCGGCGGTCGGGGTCGCATCGATGCCGAGCTTCTGCAGGCCGTCGGCCATCACCGCGATCCGATCGGATTCCTTGACCCGCAACTCCTCGGCCCCGGTGAGCACGGTCCGCCCCGTCGCACAGGCCGCGGCGACGAAGATGACCGGGAACTCGTCGATCGCCAGCGGCACCAATGCCTCGTCGATCTCGATGCCGTGCAATGCGGCGCTCTTGACACGCAGGTCGGCCACCGGCTCGCCACCGACCTCGCGACGGCCCTCGATGCGGATATCCGCGCCCATGGCCTTGAGAATATCGATCACGCCGGTGCGGGTCGGGTTCAGCCCCACGTGGGTCAGCAGGATCTCCGAGTCGGGGACGATGCTCGCCGCCACCAGGAAAAACGCCGCCGAGGAGATGTCCGCCGGGACTTCCAGGCGACGCGCCTCCAGCCGACGTGTCGCCGGGTCGGCCTGTTCGATGCAGACGCGCGCGCCGTCACGCTTAACGCCCACACCCAGGCCAGAGAGCATGCGCTCGGTGTGGTCGCGCGTGGGGGCCGGTTCGGTCACACAGGTGGAACCCTCGGCGTAGAGGCCGGCCAGTAGCACGCAGGATTTGACCTGTGCACTGGCCATCGGCATCGCGTAATCAATCGCCTTGAGCGACTGCCCGCCGTGGATATTTAGCGGCGAACGCCCCTCGGGGCCGGAGTCGATGCGTGCGCCCATCGCAGCAAGCGGGTCGATCACCCGTTTCATCGGCCGGCGCGACAACGAGGCATCGCCCTCAAGCACCGTATCGAAGGCCTGCCCGGCGAGGATGCCGGACATCAGGCGCATCGATGTGCCCGAATTGCCGACGTAGAGCGGCTCTCCCGGCTTTTTCAAGCCATGCAAGCCGACACCCTCGATGGTCACCCGACCGGCTTCGGGGTCGGTGATGGAGACTCCCATGGCCCGAAAGCAGCGCAAGGTATTGAGACTGTCCTCGCCCTCGAGAAAACCACTGATCTCGGTAGTGCCCTCGGCCAGCGAGCCGAACATGATCGAGCGATGCGAAATCGACTTGTCGCCCGGCACCCGCGCCTCGCCCTCGAGCGTTTGAGCGGCGGTGCTGCGATAGATCAGGGAAGCGGGTTCATGAACTGCGGTCATGGCGCGGTCATCCGGGGTTGGACTGAAAAAGGAATGGGTTCGGGCCTATCGACGGTTCAGCGGCTGGTCTTGCCCGTCTCGCTGATTCCGTTGGCCTGACTGGCCCCGTTGGCCTCGTTAGCTTGGGCCACGGGATACAGGGCATCACGCACGGCCTTCGCCTCGTGGAAATAATGCTCGATCTTGGCGCCATCGGCGGACTCAAGCATGCCCCGCAGGGAGTCGAGCTCGGCTCGATAATGATCGAGCATCACCAGGATCTCGTCGCGGTTGTCGAGGCAAATGTCCCGCCACATGACCGGATCGGAGCTGGCGATACGTGTGAAGTCGCGAAAGCCGCCCGCGGCGTAGCGAAAGACCTCGTAGCGCTCAGCCAGTCGGGCGAGTGCCGAGACCATCGCGTAGGCGGCCGCATGCGGCAGATGGGACGTGGCGGCGAGCACGTGATCGTGATGGACCACGTCGAGCCGCTCGATACGGGCACCGGTCGCCTGCCACATCGCCTCGATGCGCGCGATGTCCTCGGCGCGGTTTTCCTCGATCGGTGTGAGGATCACGCGGTGACCGCGGTAGAGCTCCGCGGTGGCCGCCTCCGGCCCGCTACGCTCGCGCCCGGCAATCGGGTGCCCCGGGATGAATCGGGCCAGTTGCTCGGCCGACAGATGCGCCCGCGCCCGCTCGACCACCGCGCCCTTCACGCTGCCGCCGTCGGTGATCAACGCGCCATCCGGCAGGCAGCTCGCCAACTCGCCGAGCACCGCATCCATCGCCTTGACCGGCGTAGCCAGGAACACCAGGTCCGCCCCCTCGACCGCCTCAGCAATCGAATCGGCCGGCCGGTCGATCAGGCCGAGGCGCTCGGCGGCCAGGCGGGTGTCGAGTCGGCGCGAGTAGCCGACCACCTCACCTACCTCCCCCCGCTCGCGCAGGGCCAGGGCCAGCGAACCGCCGATCAGGCCGGTGCCGATCAGTGCCAGCCGGCGGAACATCATGCCGACGCGTCCTCGTCGGACAACCGGGCCAGCACGCGCTCAAGCGCGTCGATGGCACGGGCGTTCTTCTCCTCGGTACCAATGGTGATCCGCAACGCCTGCGACAAGCCGCCACGGGGTTCCATCCCACCCAGCGGTCGAACGATCACGCCCTCGCGCAGCAGGGCCTCGAAGACCCGCCCGGCGGCAAACGGCGTGATCACCGTGATGAAGTTCGCCCGGCTGGGGACGGTCTGCCAGCCGTTCGCCTCAGCGGCGGCTGTCCACTGGGCCAAGCCGATCCGGTTGACCTCCCGACTGCGGGCGATGAATGCGCCGTCCTCGAGCGCCGCCTCGGCACCACGCAGGGCGAGCGCGTTGACATTGAAGGGGTGACGCACCCGATCGAGCAGGCTGGCGATCGCCGGGTCACTGACGGCGAACCCCACGCGCAACGCGGCGAGGCCGAAGATCTTCGAGAAGGTGCGCGTGACGATTAGGTTCGGGTAGTGCGCGAGGAGCTCGATGCCATCCGGAAAGGCCGGGTCATCGACGTACTCGGTATACGCCTCGTCGAGCACCACGACCACCTGCGGTGGCACGGTATCCAGCAGCGCCCGAAGGTCGGCGGCCTCTACCCAGGTCCCGGTGGGATTGTTGGGGTTGGCAAGGAACAGCACGCGGGTGTGCTCGTCGACCGCTGCGGCCATCGCCTCCAGCTCGGCACCGAAAGGCATCTCCGGGTCGTCGGCCGGGCGCGCCGGCACCACCTTCGCCTCGGCACCGGCCGCCTGGGTGGCCAGGGCGTAGACGGCAAAGGCGTGCTCGGAGAACACGGCGTTGACACCCGGCTCGAGGTAGGCGCGAGCGACCAGCTCGAGCACGTCGTTCGAGCCGTTGCCCAGCGTGACCTGCTCCGGGTGGATGTCGAAGTGCGTGCCGATCGCGCGCTTGAGGTGAAAACCGCTGCCGTCCGGATAGACGTGCAGATCGGCAAGCGCGGCCTGGATTGCCTCGACGGCACGCGGGGACGGACCCAAGGGGTTCTCGTTCGAGGCGAGCTTGAGCACGTCACTGATGCCGTACTCGCGCGCGACCTCCTCGGCCGGCTTGCCCGGGACGTAGGGCCGGATGGCCGCGACACAGGCGCGCACCCGACCGAACGACAACGCGTTCTCGGCCTGGCCCATCATTCGCCCCCCGGCTGGCTGATGACCGGCACCGGGTAGGACCCCAGCACGCGCAATTGACCGCAATGGGGCCGCAACTGTTCGAGCGCGGCGGCCACCGCCGGCTCATCACGATGACCGGCGATGTCGATGAAGAAGACGTAATCCCAGACACGGTCCCTGGCGGGACGTGACTCGATGCGCAGCACGTCGATACCGGCCTCGGACAGCGGCAGCAACAGCCGTGTCAGCGCGCCGGGCTCGTTGGTCACCGACAGCAGCAAAGCGGTCTTGTCGTTGTTCGAGGCCGCGACCGGCTCGCGACCAAGTACGGCGAATCGGGTGGTGTTCTGGACGTTGTCCTGGATGTTCGATGCGCGCACCACCAGCCCGTGACGCTCGGCGGCGAAGGCCGGGCCGATGGCAAACACCTCGGGGTCGGACGCCGCCTGCTGGGCGGCGGCGCTATTGCTGGCCACGGCCATGCGTTCGATGCCCGGGAAATGGGCATCGAGCCACTCACGGCACTGGGCCAGCGACTGGGCGTGCGAGACGATCACGCGCGGGGCGCCGGCCGCGTGGGGGTGCGCCATCAACTGCTGATCGATGCGCAGCGACACCTCGCCGCAGAGCAGCAAGTCGCTGCCGGCGAGTGAGTCGAGCGTGACCGAGACACTGCCCTCGGTGGAGTTCTCCAGCGGCACCACACCGTAGTCGACGCTGCCGGCGGCAACCGCCCGGAACACCTCGGGGATGCCCGGCTCGAACTGCAACCGGCCGCCGTGGCCGAAGGCCGCCACCGCGGCCAACTCGGAGAACGTGCCCGACGGCCCCAGGGTCGCGATCGCCAGCGGCCGCTCGTGGGCGAGGCAGGCCGACATGATCTCGCGAAACAGCCAGGCGACGGTGTCGTCGTCCAGCGGACCGGGATTGAGGTCGCGGATGCGGGAAAGCACCTGCGCCTCGCGCTCCGGCCGATAGAACGATTGCCCCGAATGATGCGCGGGATCGCGCTCCTTGATGAACGCGACCTGCTCGGCCAGGCGCGCACGCTGGCTGAGCAGGTCGAGAATCTGCCGATCGATCGAGTCGATCAGCACCCGCACCTCGTCCAGGCTCTCGGGCAATGCCGCGTCAGCCGCGGACTTGGCTGGTATGCCGCCCATGGGCCCGAACGGGGATCAGAGCAGGCGGAGGCGCAGAACGCCGTCGATGGCCGCCAACTCGTCGCGGGTCGCGGCCGGCACCTCGCGGTCGACGTCCAGCAGGGTGTAGGCCACCTTGTCGCGCGACTCGTTGACCAAATGCTCGATGTTCACGCCGGCCTTGCCGAGGATGTGCGAGATCTGACCGACCATGTCCGGGCGGTTGAGGTTGGCGATCGCGATGCGTTGCGCACCGGAGCGGGCCATCTGAACGTGCGGCATGTTGACCGCGTTCTTGATGTTGCCGTTCTCGATGTAGTCGCGCACCTGGTCGGCGACCATGACCGCGCAGTTGTCCTCGGCCTCGTCGGTGGACGCACCCAGGTGCGGCAGAGCCAGGCACTTGGGGTGGTTCTTGGTCAGGTTGGTTGGGAAGTCGCAGACGTAGGACAGGGCCTTGCCGTTGTCCAGCGCGTCGACCATGGCCTGCTCGTTGACGATACCGGCGCGGGCGAAGTTCAGGACCACGACGTTGTCCTTCATGAACGCCAGACGCTCGGCGTTGATCAGGTCACGGGTCGCATCGACCAGCGGTACGTGCAGTGAGACGAAATCGGCCTTGGCCAGAACCTCGTCGACGCTGCCCGCCTGATGGACGTCCGGCGACAACTCCCAGGCGCGCTCGACGCTGATGCCCGGGTCGAAGCCGATCACGCGCATGCCCAGCGCCTTGGCGGAGTTCGCCACGCGTACGCCGATCGCGCCCAGGCCGATGATGCCCAGCGTGCGACCCGGCAGCTCGAAGCCCTTGAAGTGCTTCTTGCCGGCCTCGGTCGCCTTGTTGATCTCCTCGTCGGAACCCTCGAGCTTGCGCGCGAAGTCCCAGGCCGGGCCGATGTTGCGGATCGACATCAGCATGCCGGCGATGACCAGTTCCTTGACCGCGTTGGCATTGGCGCCCGGGGCATTGAAGACGACCACGCCCTGCTCGGTCATCTTGTCCACCGGGACGTTGTTGACGCCGGCGCCGGCACGACCGATCGCCAGCAGCGAATCCGGCAGGTCCATGTCGTGCATCTTGGCCGACCGGACCAGGATGCCGTCCGCGTCGTTCAGCTCGGCACCGATGTCGTACTGGTCGGTCGGCAGACGCTCGAGGCCCTTGTTGGAGATGGCATTGAGGGTGTGAATCTTGTACATGACGGATTCCTTGAAAACAGTGGCTGACAGCGAGGCGAGCCAGGCTCAGCCGTGGCGCTTGGCGAAGTCGTTCATGAAGTGGATCAGGGCATCGACGCCGGCCTCGGGCATGGCGTTGTAGATGCTGGCACGCATGCCGCCGACCGAGCGGTGACCGTTGAGCGTCACCAGGCCCTGACGACCGGCCTCTTCGAGGAAGGTCTTGTCGAGCGCATCGTCGGCCAGCATGAACGGCACGTTCATCCAGGAGCGATACTGAGGCTCGACCGGGTTGCTGTAGAACGGATTGTCGTTGATAGCGGCGTAGAGCTTCTCGGCCTTGCGCTGGTTGATCTTGCCCATTTCCTCGAGACCGCCCTTGGCGAGCAGATGCTCGAACACCAGGCCCGCCATGTACCAGGCATAGGTCGGCGGGGTGTTGAACATGGAGTCGGCTTCCGCCTGGGTGGCCCAGTCGAGCATTGCCGGGGTGTTGTCGCGTGACTTGCCCATCAGGTCCTCGCGGACGATGACGATGGTCAGGCCGGCCGGGCCGATGTTCTTCTGCGCACCGGCGTAAATGACACCAAACTTCGAGACGTCGATCGGGCGCGACAGGATGGTGGAGGACATGTCCGCGACCAGCGGCACGTCACCGGTGTCGGGGATGTAGGGGAACTCGACGCCTGCGATGGTCTCGTTCGGCGTGTAATGGACATAGTCGGCGTCACTGGAGAACTTAATCTCTCCCTCGGCCGGCAGCGTGGTGAAGTTTTCCGGCTTGGTGTCGGCGACCACATTGACGTCGACGAAGCGCTTGGCTTCCTTGATCGCCTTGACCGACCAGTGGCCGGTGTTCAGGTAGTCGGCCTTGCCCGAGCCGTTGCCCAGGTTCAGCGGAATCGCGCCGAACTGAGTCGAGGCGCCGCCCTGCAGGAACAGCACCTTGTAGTTGTCCGGGATGTTCATCAGCTTGCGCAAGTTGGCTTCCGCCCGCTCGGCGATGCCGACGAAATCCTTGCCTCGATGGCTCATTTCCATGACCGACATGCCAGTGCCCTGGTAATCGACCATCTCGTCCCGCGCGCGGGTAAGTACCTCGGTGGGCAACATCGCCGGACCGGCGCTGAAGTTGTAAACGCGAGCCATGACTACTCCTGAACAGAAACGGAAAACAAGCGACCGGGCGAGCGTTCGCCTAGTCCATCATTCAATCGAAAACAGCCCGCAACGAGCGGGCTGATTGGGGTGGCAACGGCCACGGCGGAGATCACTCCCCCGCGTCCTGATCCTCGACTTCCTCGTCGCCCTCGTCTTCCATGGCCGCGACCGGCTCGACCTGAACCAGACACTCGTCCTTGCCCAGACGGATGAGGGTCACGCCCTGGGTATTACGCGACAGGGAGGAAATCTGGGACACCTCGGTGCGCACGAGTGTACCGCGGTTCGAGATGAGAATCACCTCGTCGGACTCGCGCACCAACACCGCGCCGACCAGCTCGCCGTTGCGCTCACTGGTGTTGATTGCGATCACGCCCTGCCCGCCCCGGTTGTACACGGGGAAGTCGTCGGTGGGGGTGCGCTTGCCATAGCCGTGCTCGGTGGCCGTGAGCACCTCGCCTTCGTCGACCACGATCAACGAGACCACGAACTGCTTGTCCTGCAGGCGAATACCTCGCACACCTGCCGCGGTACGACCCATCGACCGCACGTCTTCCTCGGCAAAACGCGTCGCCTTGCCGGCGTTGGAGAACAGCATGATCTCGCGGGATCCATCGGTCAGCGCCGCGCCGATCAGCCGGTCGCCTTCGCGCAGATCGATGGCGATGATGCCGGCCTGACGCGGACGGGAGAAGTCGACCAACGGCGTCTTCTTCACCTGGCCATTGCGCGTGGCGAAGAAGATGTAGTGATCGTCGACGAACTCGCGGATCGGCAGCATGGTGTTGATGTGCTCGCCGTCCTGCAGCGGCAGGACGTTGACCACCGGCCGACCACGCGCGCCACGGGCACCCTGCGGCAACTGGTAGACCTTGCGCCAGTAGACCCGGCCGAAGTTGGTGAACATCAGCACCCAGGCGTGGGTGCTGGCCACCAGCAACTGCTCGATGACATCCTCGTCCTTCATGCGCGTCGAGGCCTTGCCTCGGCCACCGCGCCGCTGGCTACGGTAATCGGTCAGTGACTGGGTCTTGATGTAGCCCTCACGAGAGAGCGTGACCACGCGGTCTTCCTCCGCGATCAGATCCTCCATCGAGAGGTCTTCGTAGTCGACGATGATCTCGGTGCGACGCGCATCGGCGTACTCATCCCGGATCCGCATCAGCTCTTCGCGGATGACCCGCATCAGGCGGCCTTCCGAGCGCAGGATATCGAGCAGGTCGATGATGCGTTCGAGGAGGTTGGCGTATTCCTCGACGATCTTGTCCTGCTCGAGACCGGTGAGTCGGTTGAGCCGCATCTCGAGAATGGCCTGGGCCTGCTCGGTCGACAGCCGATAGCTGCCGTCTTCCTGCAGGCCGAACGCGTCGCCCAGCGCCTCGGGACGCGAGGCGGCGGCATCGGCCTTCTCGAGCATGGTGCGAACCACGCCGGACTCCCAGGTGCCTTCGAGCAGCTTGATCTTCGCCTCGGCCGGGGTGGGCGCCGCCTTGATCACGGCGATCATCGGGTCGATGTTCGCCAGGGCCACGGCCAGACCCTCGAGGATGTGGGCCCGATCCCGCGCCTTGCGCAGATCGTAGATGGTCCGCCGGGTAACGACTTCGCGGCGATGACGCAGGAAGACATTGAGGATTTCGCGCAGGCCGACGGTGCGCGGCTGGCCGTCGATCAGCGTGACCATGTTGATGCCGAACACGCTCTGCAACTGGGTCTGCTGGTAGAGGTTGTTCAGGAGCACGTCGGGCATCTCGCCACGCTTGCACTCGATCACGACGCGCATGCCATCCTTGTCGGACTCGTCACGCAGTTCGGCGATACCGTCGATCTTCTTCTCGCGCACCAGTTCGGCAATGCGCTCGATCAGGCGCGCCTTGTTGACCTGGTACGGCAGCTCGGTGATCACGATCGAAGTGCGATCGGTCTTCTCGCTGTCCTCGAACCCGGCGCGGGCACGCATCACGCAGCGGCCACGACCCGTGAGGTAGGCATCACGCAGGCCGGCCGCGCCATTGATGATGCCGGCGGTCGGGAAGTCGGGGGCCGGCACGTACGCGAGCAGGTCATCATCATTGATCGCCGGGTCGTCGATCATCGCGACGGTGGCGTCGAGCACCTCGCCGAGGTTGTGGGGAGGGATGTTAGTGGCCATGCCCACGGCAATACCCGACGAGCCGTTGACCAGCAGGTTCGGGAACTGGGCGGGCAGGACCTGCGGCTCGGACTCGGAACCGTCGTAGTTGTCGATGAAATCGACGGTTTCCTTGTCGATATCGGCGAGCAGCTCGTGGGCGATCTTCGCCATGCGCACTTCGGTGTAACGCATCGCGGCCGGGGCGTCGCCGTCGACCGAGCCGAAGTTACCCTGCCCGTCGATGAGCATCTTGCGCATGGAGAAATCCTGCGCCATGCGCACCAGCGCGTCGTAGACCGCCGAATCCCCGTGCGGGTGATACTTACCGATGACGTCACCCACGACACGCGCGGATTTCTTGTAGGGCTTGTTCCATTCGTTGCCCAGCTCGCGCATGGCGTAGAGGACGCGGCGGTGTACCGGCTTGAGGCCGTCTCGGGCATCCGGCAGCGCACGCCCCACGATCACGCTCATGGCGTAATCGAGATAGGACTGCCGCATCTCGTCTTCGAGATTGACCGGGAAGATTTCTTGAGCGAACTGAGTCATTCGAGTGTCCTGGTACCCACGAGTGTCCTGATTCAACGGCGCGATCTTTTCGACCGCTGCAGCGAGGCGAGAAGGCAACTACCTTCGAGCATCGCTCCCGCCGGGTCACCGCAACCCCGCGAGACCGCCACAGAGCCCTTGTGGCTGCGGTCGGATGGGGGTGCCGGCAAACCGCGCTATCGTACCACAGAGCGCCCCTTGCAGGGCTGCCCCAGCCGGCTCGTCAGTCGAACAGGCGCGCAACCCCGGCACGATCCGGGCGATGCACCACCCCGGCCTCGGTAACCAGGGCATCGATCAGCCCGGCCGGCGTGACATCGAAGGCCGGGTTATAAACATCGGCCCCTTCGGGGGCCACCGGCCGTCCCGCGATTTCACTTACCTCGGATGCCGGCCGCTGCTCGATCTCGATCGCCCCGCCTTCCGGGCAGTCGCGATCGATCGTCGAACGCGGCGCGACCACCATGAACTTCACGCCATGATGTCGTGCCAGCACGGCCAGCGCGTACGTGCCGATCTTGTTCGCCACATCGCCATTTGCCGCGACCCGATCGGCCCCCACGATCACCCAGCTCACCTGACCGGCGGCCAGCACGCTCGCCGCGGCGCTGTCACAAATAAGGCGGTAGGGAATCGATTCCTGCTGCAACTCCCAGGCCGTCAGCCGCGAGCCCTGCAGCCAGGGACGGGTTTCGTCCACATACACCCCTTCCAACCGCCCGGCCGCCCAGGCATCGCGGACCACACCCAGCGCCGTGCCCTGCCCCGCGGTGGCCAACGCGCCGGTATTACAATGAGTAAGCACCCAGCCCCGATCGGCGCCGGGATCGATCAACCCCGCCCCCAGCTGACTCATGGCGAGATTCGCCTCGACGTCACGCGCCTCGATGGATTGCGCCTCGTCAGTCAAACGACGCAGCCGTTCGTCAC
>JAGXGL010000005.1 GCA_024636755.1 Guyparkeria sp.
CCATGCTTTCGCGGCTAAAGCCGCTCCTACGGCAAACGGTTGAGCGGGATCAATCGTGAAGGCCTGGATGCAAAAACGGCTGCCCGAAGGCAGCCGTTTTTCTGTTCAGCGTCGGTCGAAATTACGACGCGGCGGACGTCCCTTGCCGGGATGGCCACCGGGGCCACCGGGGCCGCCGGGTTTGCGACGCGGCCGGCCGGCCGGAGCTGGGCCGATTGCCTGCAGCCCGAGCTTGATGCCGAACAGATGGATGTTGCTCATCTGCTGGACCAGGCGGTCGGGCATGCCGGAGGGCAGGTCGACGAAGCTGTGATCCTGCTCGATCTCGATCGCGCCGATCTGCTTGCCGTTGATGCCGCCCTCGTTGGTCAGCGCGCCGACGATGTTGCCCGGCGTGACGCCGTGCTCGCGGCCGACGTTGATGCGATAGCGGATCTTGTCGCTGTCGTCGCGCGGGCCGCTGTCGCGTTCCTGCATCGCCGGCGGCGGGGCCATGTCCTTGATCTGCTCGGCGATCACCGGACGATCCTTCTGCAGCAGGAAGGCCAGCGCGGCGGCCACCTCGGCCATCTCGATGTCGTGCTCGTTCTGATAGTCGTTCAACATGTCGACGAACGGCGTCAGTTCCTCGGCCTCGCGGACCTCGGTGATCTGGTCCTTGAGCTGTGAGCTGCGCTTGCTGGCGATGTCGGTCGCACTCGGCAGACGCATCTGCTCGATCGGCTGGCGCGTGGCCCGCTCGATGGCCTTGAGCATGCGCTTTTCACGCGGGGTGACGAACAGGATCGCCTCGCCCGAGCGTCCGGCGCGGCCGGTACGGCCGATGCGGTGGACGTAGGCCTCGGTGTCGTAGGGAATGTCGTAGTTGATGACATGGCTGATGCGCGGGACGTCGAGGCCGCGGGCGGCGACGTCGGTGGCGACGATCATGTCGAGTTGCCCGTTCTTGAGCTTCTCGACCGTCTTTTCGCGCTCGGCCTGGCCCATTTCACCGGACAGCGCCGCGGCCGAATGACCCCGTGCCTTCAGGCGCTCGGCCAGGTCATTGGTGGCCTGACGGGTGCGCACGAAGATGATCGCCGCGTCGAAGTCCTCGACCTCGAGGATGCGGGTCAGTGCGTCGGGCTTGTGCATGCCCGAGACCGGCCAGAACCGCTGGCGAATCGCCGAGACGGTGCTGGTGCTGTTCTTGATCTTGATTTCCTGCGGGTTGCGCAGGTGACGCTGGGCGATGCGACGGATCGGGTCGGGCATGGTCGCCGAGAACAGGGCGACCTGGCGCTCGGCCGGCACTTCCGCAAGGATCGCGTCGACGTCGTCGATAAAGCCCATGCGCAGCATCTCGTCGGCCTCGTCGAGGACGACCATGCGGATCTGGTCGAAGGCGAGCGTGCCGCGACGCAGGTGATCCTGGATGCGGCCCGGGGTGCCGACGACTACGTGCACGCCGCGCTGCAGCAGCTTGCGCTGCTGGAACATGGCCTGTCCGCCGTAGATCGGCGCAATGTGGAAGTCCGGCATGTGGCGGGCGTAGTTCGCCATCGCCTCGGCGACCTGGATGGCCAGTTCGCGGGTCGGGGCAAGCACCAGCATCTGGGGTGCGCGCACCTTGAGGTCGATGCGGCTGAGCAGCGGCAGCGCAAACGCGGCGGTCTTGCCGGTGCCGGTCTGGGCCATGCCGATCAGGTCGCGGCCTTCCAGCAATGGCGGGATGCTCTGCGCCTGGATCGGCGAGGGGGTTTCGTAACCGACGTCTTCGATCGCCTGCTGGATGGCAGGGTTCAAATCGAGATCGGCAAAGCGAACCGAGGGTTGCTCGGTAGCGGGGGTATCGGACATGGATATCTCAACAACTGGCGGCAGGGGCCGCGGGGACTGGCGGGCGCGGGGCCCTCACATCGGAGCGCTCCGGAAATGATCCGGGGCTCTTTGGCGGGCTCTTGGCTCGGCGAAAACCCGGGGGTCGCGATGGATCGCGGGGCGATTCAAGCTGGCGATTCCCAAGGAACCAGCCATTCTACCGTTCCGAGCAATCTTTGTCCCGCATTATCGTGCGTTGTTCGGGTGAGCGGCCGACGCGAAGGCCGGTTCGCTGCTATGTTGAGGGGGTGCGCGCGCCTCGCGTCCCTCGCGAATTGCAATGGAGCTTGCCATGGTCCTCGGGTTCGAGTCGTCCCTTTCCAATCACCGGTGGCCTCGGTTAGCCCATTCCCCGCTTTGGCGCCACGTGTCGTTTTTCCGCGTCCTGGCGGTCGTCGGCCTTCTGCTACTGGCCAATTCGCTGGCGGCAGCTCCGACCGATGCGCTGGCGCCAGGGGCCGGATCGACTAGTGTCGAAAAGGCGAGTGACGACAAGCCGCCGGAACCCAGTCTCGATTCGCGCCTCTACAATCCAGACGGCGGGCTTCGGTCCCCCACGATCGGTGACCTTGGTCATCCGCGTGGGGCACTGACGAACCTGCTGTCGGCGGCCGGCAGTGGTAACTATCAGCAGGCGGCCGAATCGCTGCAAGTGCCGGACGGCATGACCCAGGCGCAAATCCAGGATGTCGCCGGCAAGTTGACCTACGTGCTGCGCCAGCGTCTTAAATTGCAGGAGGACGTGTTGCCGAACGATGGCGACGGGTTGCGTAAGGAGGAGCGTGAGCAGGAACGCTCTCCCCGCGAGTCGATCCTGTTGGCGGAATTCGAGGTCGAGGGAAAGCTTGTGCCGGTGCGGCTCGTACGCACCGTTTCCGGTGAGGACGTGCGCTGGTGGTTCGATGCCGAGACCGTGGCGGCAACCGACATGCTCTATGACAACACGGGCATGGGGAAGATCGTCTCCGCGTTGCCGTTCTACCGGATCCGGTACGAGGTGCTGCGCAGCGATGCGTTTCGGCTGGGGGTGGCGGTCTTCGGCGTGGTGCTCAGCGCGATCTTGGCGCTGTTTATTCGCTGGGCGGCGTTTCGGCTGGCCAGGCGGTTTCTTCCCCAGGATGTCGTGGCCGACTGGGTGCCTTACCTGCAGCGTTATATCGGCTTCGGGTTCGTGTCGTTGGTCTTCTTCCTGCTGCTCGGATCGTTGTCCCGTCCGCTGGTCGTGCTGCCGGACCTTGGGCGCGAGCTTTACGATTCAGTCGTCTTTATCGGGGTGGTGGGTTCGTTGACCTGGCTGCTCATCAACGTGGTGCGCATGTACTTCTCCACCTACGGCAAGAGCAAATTGCGGCGACTGGAGGAGATCAGCATCTTTCAGGCCCGCACATACAACACTAAGATGACGGTACTCAGCCGGACGCTGACCGGCGTGATCTTCTTCGTGGGGCTGATCGTCGCGTTATCGACCTTCGACTGGTTTGCCTCGCTGGGGCTGTCATTGCTGGCCTCGGCCGGCGTGATCAGTCTGATGATCGGCATCGGGGCCCAGCGCAGCATCGCCAGCCTGTTCGCTGGACTGCAGGTGGCACTCACCCAGCCGATGCGCATTGGTGACCTGGTGATCTTCAAGGGCGAATGGGGATACATCGAGAACATCACCTACACCTACGCGGTCATCCGCATCTGGGATCTGCGTCGGCTCACGGTGCCGTCGACGATGTTGATCGACGAGCCGATCTACAACTACTCGTATGCCAGTGAGGATGGTGATCTCAACATTTATGGCGAGGTGTTTCTGTATCTCGACTACACCGTGCCGATCGATCCGATTCGGGAGAAGCTGATCGAGCTGGTGCAGGATGACGAGAACCACGACGACGCCGTCGCCAGCGTCCTGGTCACTGAATGTCGCGACTGGACCGTGGAGGTTCGGGCGCTCGTGAGCGCGAACGACGGAGTGGCGGCCTGGTACCTCTGTTGCAAGGTGCGTGAGGGGCTGATCCGTTTCCTGCAGGAGCTTGATGGTGGGCGTTACCTGCCGCGCTCGCGGGTGGTGCTCGAGCGAGAGTCGACCGATGACCGATCAAGCGCGGAGCCAAACGATGAGCCCAGCCGAGAGCCCGGCGGGGAGTCGAGTAGCGAGGCTGGTGACGAGCCGCCGAGCCAATCCCAGGAAGAGCGTCAGGGCGTCGGGAAGCGGCCCGACGTTCTCGGCGAGGACGCCTGATGTGTGTGCGGGGCGCGAAGAGCGGGTGCGTCGCCCGGCCGCCGGCCAATAAAAACCCGGCCGTTGGGCCGGGTTGTGTCGATTCATTGGCTTGTCGATTGACGCTTATTCGGCCTTGTCGGCTTCCTTGTCGCCTTCGGCCTCGGCCGCGGCTTTCTCGAACAGCGGCTTGAGTTCACCCCGCTCGTACATCTCGATGGTGATGTCCGCGCCGCCGATCAGCTCGCCGTTGACGTAGACCTGCGGGAAGGTCGGCCAGTCCTGGTAGCTGGGCAGGGCCTGCATGATCTCCGGGTCGGCCATGACGTTGACGTAGCCGAACGGCACACCGCAGCCCTTCATCGCCTCGGCGGTACGGCTGGAAAAGCCGCAGGTCGGGAATTGCGGGGTGCCCTTCATGAAGATCAGGATAGGGTTTTCTTTGACGAACTGGTCAATGCGCTCAAGAGCTTCCACGTGATGGTCTCCCGTTGAATTGGTGACTGCTGGGGTGTCTGGTGGTCCCCGTCGATGAACGGGTGGCCCGAATGACTTTATATGGGACCAAATTCGTACCGATTTAGCAAGGCTTGGGAGGGGGCGGGCCGTCATACGGCCACCCTAATCCTCGTAATGGCGCGCCTTGACCTGATTTCGCCCGGCCTGCTTGGCGGCGTAGAGGGCGCCATCGGCGGCACTGATGATTTCCTGCGGGGTGATGTGCTCGGGGTAGCCCGCCACGCCGGCACTGAACTGGCAGTGAATGGTGTCGCCGGCCTCGGTGGTGACGGCGATATCGGCGAACTGCTGGCGTAACCGATCGATCAGTTCCATGGCCGCATCGAGTTCGGTGGCCGGCAGGACGACCATGAATTCCTCGCCGCCGTAGCGCCCGACGCCGTCGTATTTGCGCAAGCGGGTATTGAGCAGGGTCGAGAGCCGACGGATCACGCGGTCGCCGGCCGGGTGGCCGTGGGTGTCGTTGACGCTCTTAAAATTGTCGATGTCGATCATCACCACCGACAGCGGTTGTTCCTGGCGGATGGCGCGGTCGAGCTCGCTGTCGACCAGGCTAGTGATCGCGCGGTGGTTGAGCAGCCCGGTAAGCGAGTCGGTACGCCGTTCGGCACGGGCCTGACGGTAGCGTTGCGCACGGTAGCGCACCATGCGGATCAAATCGTCGCCGGCGATCGACTTGTTGAGAAAGTCGTCACCGCCCTGGAGCTTGGCCTCGAGTCGGTGCTGATCGCGTTCCTCGGTAGACATGAACAGGATCGGCACGTCCGAGAGTTGCGGGTGCTCGCGGAAGATGCGCGCGAGATCGACGCCGTCCATCTCCGGCATGTAGAGATCCAGCAGGATGACATCGGGTTGTTCGGCAAGCGCCGCGTCGAAGGCGGCCTGGGGGCGGGTCTCGAACAGCAATCGGACATTGGCGCGGGCGAACTGCTTGCGCCAGTACATGCCCGCGGTGGCCATGTCGTCGACCAGGAGCACGGTGATCTGTTCGTCGTCGCATTCGTAGGCGCGTGCGCCCGTCAGGAGGGTGTTCAGGCGCGCGGAGTCGATCGGATGGGTGATCACGTGGTCGATGCCGGCGCGGACGGCGGCCGCGCGGATGGCAAAGTCGTCGCGCTGACTGACCATCAGTGACTGGGCGCAGGCGGACATGCGTTTTTTCAGCTCGGCGAGTTGGCTGAATTCGCGCTCGTGGTCGGCATCGTCCTGCGCGAGATAGATCAACAGGCCCGTGTGCTCCAGCAGGGCCGGGTCCGGGTTTTCCAGGTTGATCGGATGGGCACCGAAACCGCTGCGGCGCAGTGAGTCTTCCAGCAACTCCGGCAAGTCGGTGCTGCCGGTGTAGAGGGCGATGGCCTCCGGGGTCTCGTCCTGTGTCTTTTGCAGGTGCTGGATCAGGCGATCGAAATAGCGGATCAGTCGGTTGAGCCGCGAGAGGTCGGCCGAGCCCTGGGCGTGTTCACGCGCGATTTCCTGGTCGATGCGGTTGAGTACGCCCAGCAGCACCCGCAGCTTCTGGTGACGGGCGCGTTGAATCAGGCAGCGCACCTGGTTCTGCAGGTCGGCCAGTCGCGTCGATCGGCGCGCGGTGGGGGCGTCGACGGTCGCCCGCAGCGAGGTGGCCGCCATGGGCCAGTCGTGGGGGCCCGCGTCCCAGTCGGGCAGGTCGATGGGGTCGGGCTCGGTCAGGGCGTCGTCGGGCATGGTCGCTCGGTCCGTTGAGTCGTTTCAGCAAATCCTGATATCGACTCTAACGCAATCCATCGGCCGTCTGTACCACCGTGATTTGATTGTCCATAAGGTCAGATAGTGGTGCCATCGAATCGCGCCGAGGTTGCCTACAGTCCCTGTTCCTGCAGCCACAGCTCGAACACCGCCAGGTGCCAGATCTTGGCGCCTTGCAGGCGGGTGAAGTGCCGGTCGGGTTCGGCCAGCAGCTTTTCCACGTAGGCCGGTTCGAACAGCCCGCGGGTGCGGGCGGTGTCCGAGGTGAGGATCTCGCGCATGAACTCGAGGAACGGGCCGCGCACGAACTTGAGCGCGGGGACCGGGAAATAGCCCTTGGGCCGGTCGATGACCGCATCGGGAACCCGCCCGCGGGCGATGCTCTTGAGGATGCCCTTGCCGCCCTGGGCGAGCTTGTGTTCCGCCGGCACCCGCATGGCCGCCTCCATCAGCCCGGTGTCGAGGAAGGGCACCCGCGCCTCCAGTCCCCAGGCCATGGTCATGTTGTCGACCCGCTTTACGGGATCGTCGACGATCAAGGTGCTGGCATCGAAACCCAGCACGCGGTTGGCGAACGAGCCGCCGCCGGCCCCTGCCAGTCCCCTCTTTACCAGTTCGCTGGTGACATCGGGGCCGCGAAAGCGCTCGGTGACCATCGCCATCAGCTCCTCGTGGCTGCGATCGAAGTAGTACGGCGCAAAGCGTTCGAGATCCGAGCCTTCGGTCTCCGCCATTTTGGGATACCAGAAGTAGCCCCCGAAGACCTCGTCGGCGCCCTGGCCGGAGAGCACCACCTTGACCTCGCGGGCGACCTGTTCGGAGAGCAGATAGAAGGCCACCGCGTCCTGGCCGAACATCGGCTCGTTCATCTCGCGCACCGCCTCGGGCAGGCGGCTGAGAACCTGCTCGTTGGGCACGTGGAAGCGAAAGTGCTCGGTCTGGTAGCGCTCGGCGACCGGGTCGGCGAATTCGAATTCGCTGCCCTTTTCCTCGGGCTGGTCCTCGAAGCCGATGGTGAAGGTCTTCGGCGTCACGCCCGCCTCGTGGGCGAGCGCGACGATCAGCGAGGAATCCAGCCCGCCGGAGAGCAGCACGCCCACCGGCACGTCGCTGATGGCCAGACGCTTGCGCACGGCATCCAGCAGCCGCTCGTGGATCAGCTCCGGCCATTCATCGGCCGGGACGTCGTGGTCCTCGGCGGTGTCGATGGCCCAGTAGCGCTGCAACTGGCGGTTGCCGTTGCGATCCACCCGCATCCAGTGGCCCGGCGGCAGCTTGTTCACGCCACGGAAGATGGTGCGCGGCGCCGGCACCACGCCGTGCAAGGTGAACTGGTGGTGCAGGGCGGTGGGGTCGAAGTCGGTGTCGACATTGCCGGCGGCCAGCAGCGCCGGGATGCTGGAGGCAAAGCGCAGCGGGCCGTCACCGACGGTGTGATACAGCGGCTTGATGCCCTGGCGGTCACGGAACAGGAACAGCGCGTTCTCGCGCATGTCCCAGATGGCGAAGGCGAACATGCCATCCAGACGGGCCACGCCGTCCGGTCCCCACTCGCGAAAGGCGGTGAGGATGACCTCGGTGTCGCCGGTGGAGGCGAAGCGATGCCCGAGGGACTGCAACTCCTCGCGCAGTTGCGGGTGGTTGTAGATGGTGCCGTTGAAGACGATCGCCAGCCCGCGCTCGCGGTCGACCATTGGCTGGTGACCGTGGAACGTGAGATCGAGGATCGACAGCCGGCGGTGGCCGAAGGCGAGCGGCCCATCGGAGAAACTGCCCTCGTGGTCCGGCCCACGTCGTTCCAGCCGGCTCATCATCCGCCGTACCGCGGTCAGGTTGCCGTCACGCCTGCCGGTTTCCAGCCATCCGCAAATGCCACACATCGATTCGCTCGCCTGTCGTCGGTTTGGGTTTAATCAAGGCCAAGGAGTCTAGCGCACCCGCCTACCTCATAGTCCGATGATGCCGTACTCGGAAAGGGTGGGTTCCCAGCGGCGCCAGTCGGGGTAGGCGTCATCCATCACGGCGTAGAAGCGACGATTATGGCCGCGCTCGATCAGGTGGGCCAATTCGTGGACCACCACCAGGTCGATGACCTCCACCGGCATGCGCGCGAGTTCAAGGTTCAGCCAGATGCGTCGGTCGCGGATGTTGCAGGTGCCCCAGCGGGTGCGCATGCGCCGGATACGATGGATCGGTGGCGCCAGTCCCATCGCTCGGGCCCAGGGCTCGACGCGCCGCTCGAGCTGCGTGCGGAGCAGGTCGCGGCAATGCTCGCGCAGGGCCAGACGGGCGGTTTGCCGGGCCGCCTGCGGGTCGTCCGAGCCGCAATGAATGCGCACGCGGTCGTCATCGAGCGTGACGCGCGCCCGCCCGGCGGGCAGGTCGGGGCAGGTGACCCGTTCGAGGGCATGGGCCCGGCCCAGCAGATGGATGGTGTCGGGCAAGGTGGTGGCGCCGACGATGGGCGGCCGTTCGGCCTGCCGCGCCCGCTGGCGCTCGATCCAATGCGCCCGGTCGTCGATGAACGCCAGCACCTCGGCGTCGCTGAGTCGCCGAGGTGCGCTCACCCGCAGGGCGCCGGACTCGGCATCCAGTCGCAGATAGAGGTGGCGGATGGCCTTGCGCGTGACCTGTACCTCGCCCAGTGGATGGGCCAGTTGGCGGATCACGCGGTCTTCTCCGCTTGCGGGCGCGGGGCCACGGCGGTCCAGGCCAGCACGGTCGCTCCCACCAGGTAGCCGGCGAGCATCAGGGCGATCGCCTCCATGGACAATCCGCCGTCCAGGGCCACCCCGATCGCGACGGGGGTGATCGCCGTCGAGAGGATCAGGGTGGCGTGAACCAGGGCACGGATCGCCCCGAGATGCGCCACGCCGTAGAGTTGTGGCCACAGTGCGCCGAGCAGTGTGGCGGCGCCGCCCAGCGACAGTCCCATCAGGGCCATGAACAACCAGGCCGCCGCCGGCTGGTCGACGGTGGCGACGATGGCCAGGCCGGCGGCCATGGGCCACAGGAAGCCTCGCAGCAAAGGACGGGCGCCATGGCGGTCGAGCAGGGGGCCGGCGACCAGCAGCCCGACCACATGGGCCAAGGCAAAGCCGGTAAAGCTGCCGGCGAGCCAGCCCATGCTCCAGCCCTTGCCGTCGGCGAGAGCAGCCAGGTGGAACAGCATGCCGGTGACGGTCAGCGGGGCGGCCATCATCACGGGCAAGACCCGGTAGAAGCGCGGATCGCGCAGGACCTCGGCGCGGGTCCATTGCCGGGCGGCGGTGTTAACGCCGGGTTCCTCGGCCTGCGATCGGCGGTGGGCCATGTGCGCCTCTTCACGTCGCCCTTGCCCCCGAAGCAGCCACAGCAACAGGGGAATGGCGAGCAGCAGCATGAATGCCGCGGACAGGTACCAGGTCTGTCGCCAGCCGATGGCCGCGATCAGGGCCACGGCAATGGCGGGCATGATCGCCTCGCCCAGCGGCAGGCCTTTGGCGGCAATACTCACCGCCTTGCCGCGATTGGCATCGAAATACCGCCCCATGCTGGTCGCCGAGACATGCGTGAACAGGCCCTGGCCGCAGAACCGCAGCAGGAAAAGCGCCAGTCCCAACATGACTGCGGTCTGCGCCGAGGCGAGCAGCAGGCAGCCGAGCGCCACACCGAGGCCGACGAAGGTGACGAAACGGGGCAGCGGCATCCGGTCGAGTTGTCGGCCGGCCCAGATGATCAGCAGGCCACTACCCAGGGTGGCCAGCGAATAGAGCAGCCCGTACTCGCCGTGGGTCAGGTCGAAGGCCGCGCGCAGTTCCCCGCCGAAGATGGCGATATAGAAGGTCTGACCGAACCCGGACAGGGTGGCGGCCAGCGTGCCGAAGGCCAGAAACCGGGCGTTGGCGAGGGAAAAGCGCAGGTAGCTCGTCATGGGGTGTGCAGTGTACCCGAGCCCGCCTCGCCATTTTCGGAGAAATCCCGGGCGCAGGTGGGGCGAGCCGAGCCCGAAATCGGGGCGAACCTGGGCTATGGTCGGTGGTCACACCGACACCCTTTAGCCCATTGGCAGAAAACGATGCTCAAGACCCTGCGAGACCTGTTTTTCCCCGGTGATGCCGCGTCGCCCGAGGAGTCGCCCCGGTCGGTGAATGCCGCCGTGGCGATCCTGTTGATGGAGGTGGCGCGCGCCGATTTCGACGTGGCCGACGACGAACTGGCGATCATCCGCCAGGCCATGGTGGACGATTTCGGCATGACGGCCACGGAGGCGGACGACC
>JAGXGL010000046.1 GCA_024636755.1 Guyparkeria sp.
ACCGCCCTGGTAGGCGGGATGCACGACCAGGGCGGCGAGTTCGGCGGTGCCCTCTTCGGGGAAGGGGTACAACGCCGCGCAGGCGATGATGTCGCCGTCGCGGTCGATCACGACGAAGCGATCGGTCTCCAGTTCCAGTTGCTCGCGCGAGCGGCGCACCAGCACGCCGGCCTGCTCCATCGGCTCAATCAGGGCAAGGATGCCGCCGATATCGTCGAGGGTCGCCGGGCGAATGCGCTCGTAGGGTTCACTGGTGATCAGCGTGCCGCAGCCGTCACGGGTGTATAGCTCGACCAGCAGCGCCCCATCGACCTCGCGATCGACCAGGTGGATGCGATCCACGCCCTTCGAGCACGCTCGCACGGCGCTGTGCAGGTGCAACTGGAACTCGGTCGACAGGTTGTCGCCCTGACGATCCAGAAGCCCCTCGACCTCGGATAGGCTCATGGCGGTGGGCAGGTCGTCGAGCGGGTCGGTGAGGAAGATCAGCTTGTCGGCGCCCAGCGCGACGGCCATGCTTTCGGCGACGTCCTCGGCACGCAGGTTGAACAGCTCGCCGGTGGGCGAATAGCCGATGTTCGACTGGACCACGATCGAGCCGTCGCCGAGTGCATCACGCACACCGTCGACGTCGACCCGGCGGACCGCGCCGGTATGCCCCAGATCCACGCCATCGATCACACCCATCGGGCGCGCGGTAACGAAGTTGCCGGTCAGCACCCGCTGGGCCAGCCCCGACCCCGAGGCCAGGCTCAAGCGCGCCGACAGCCAGGAAATCACGTCGAACTGCACCGCGCCGACCGCCTCGGTGAGCGGGTCGATCATCGCCGGCGCGGTGACGCGCAACCCCTGGTGAAATCGCTCCTCGAACCCCGCCTCCTGAAAGCGGCGGTTGATCTGCGGGCGCGCCCCGGGCACCAGCACCAGGCGCACGCCGAGATCGGCGATCAGCACCAGGTCGCGGATCAACCGCTCGAAACTGGCCGGCTCGTCAAGCGCCTCGCCACCGAAGGCAACCACGAAGACATGATCCTCGTGCTCACGGATATACGGGACGGCATCGCGCAGCCCTTGCACCAGCACCCGCGCCTCCCCGGTGGGCTGGCAGGTGACGTTCGAAGCTTGATCCTTGCTGTCGGTCAACGCGTGACCTCCCTGGGGCGATGGCTTGGGGCGATGGCTGGGGTTTATCTGACGTGAGGATAACCGTCGCAACGAGTCAGGAGAAATCCCTGGGCCTCGATGCAACGAGGCCCGACCCCGCTCGTGCCGGGACCGGGCCTCTGTTTCGGGTCGGTGACGACCGGCGTGAATCAGGAAATGCCCGGAAACTCGCCCAGGATCAGGAACTCGACCAGCGCCTGCTGGGTGAACATGCGCGCCTCGGCCTCGTCCCAGACGACGCTCTGCGGGCCGTCGATGACCCCCGCGGTGACTTCCTCGCCGCGATGGGCCGGCAGGCAGTGCATGAACAGCGCATCGCTCTGGGCCCGGGCCATCAGCTCGCCGTTGATCTGGTAGTCATGAAAGTCGCGCAGGCGACGCAGACGCTCTTCTTCCTGGCCCATCGAGGCCCAGACGTCGGTCACCACCAGATCGGCGTTCTCGACTGCCTCGGCGGCCGTGCCAACCAGCTCAACGCGATCCTTGGCCGCGGCGACCACGTCCGGGTCCGGCTCGTAGCCACGTGGGGCGGCGATCACCAGCTCGAAGTCGAAGGTGCGCGCGGCATTAATGTATGAGTGGCACATATTGAAGCCATCGCCGACCCAGGCGACGCGCTTGCCGGCGATCGAACCGCGGTGACGCTCGTAGGTGTAGATGTCGGCCAGCAACTGGCAGGGGTGGCTACGGTCGGTGAGCGCGTTGATCACCGGCACCCGGCTATTCGCGGCGAAGGTCTCGACCATGCCGTGATCGTTGGCGCGGATCATGATGGCGTCGACCATCCGCGACATCACGCGGGCGGAGTCTTCCACCGGCTCACCGCGGCCGAGCTGTGTATCCCGCGGCGAGAGGAAGATCGCCGAGCCGCCCAACTGCGCCATGCCCGACTCGAATGACAGCCGGGTGCGGGTGGAGGCCTTCTCGAAGATCATGCCCAGCACGCGACGCGCCAGGGTCTCGGGGCGCTCGCCACGCTCGCGGGCAGCTTGCAGTTGCCCCGCGCGCTCGAACAGGGCGCGGTATTCGTCCGCGTTGAGGTCGGACAGGCTCAGGAAGTGACGTGTGGACATAACGGTATCGATTCTGTCGGTTGAGGGGCGCGCCCACGGTAGAAGGCCCAAGTACAAGGCCAGGGCAAACCCCGAATGCTCAGTTGGCCGCGTACCAGTCGCGGATGACGCCGATCACCCGATCGGCGATCAGGTCGGCCTGCGATTCGCTCAAGATCAACGGCGGCAGCAGGCGGACTACCGAACCGGCGGTGACGTTGATCAGCAGGCCCTGCTCCAATGCGAGCGCCACCAGTTCACCCGCCGGACGGTCCAGCTCGATGCCGATCATCAGGCCGCGTCCGCGCACCTCGCGAAAGCCATCGAGATCGGCCAGGCCGTCGCGGAGGCGCTCGGCGATGGCCTGGCCCAGTTTCTCGGCCCGCGGGACCAGCCCATCGCGCTCGATCACCTCGAGCACGGTCGCCGCTGCGCGGCAAACCAGCGGGTTGCCGCCGAAAGTCGAGCCGTGGCTGCCCGGTCCGAACAGGTCGGTGGCCCGGCCGGCGGTCAGGCAGGCACCGATCGGCACGCCGTTGCCCAGCCCCTTGGCCAGGCTCATCACGTCGGGCAGCACGTCGGCCTCATGCTGAAAGCCGAACCAGCGACCGGTGCGCGCGATCCCGGTCTGCACCTCGTCAACCATCATCAGCCAGTCGTGCTGGTCGCACAGGGCACGCACCCCGGCCAGATAGCCAGACGGCGCCGGGCGGACACCGCCCTCGCCCTGGACCGGCTCGAGCAGCACGGCGACGATTTGCGGATCGGTCGCTACCTGCTCGAGGGCGTCGATATCGCCGTACGGCACACGCACGAAACCATCGAGCAGCGGCTCGAAGCCCTTCTGGATGGCTGTGTTGCCGGTGGCAGCCAACGCGGCCAGCGTGCGGCCGTGGAAGCTGTGCTCCATGACTGCGATCTTCGGGTTGTCGATCGCGCGCCGACGGCCGTGCAGCCGTGCAAGCTTGATCGCCGCCTCGTTGGCCTCCGAGCCGGAGTTGCCGAAGAACACCTTTTCCATTCCCGAGAGGGCAGCGAGCCGCTCGCCCAAGCGTTCCTGCCACGGAATGCCGTAGAGGTTGGAGGTGTGGATCAGGGTCTTGGCCTGGTCGCACAAGGCCTCGGCGATGTCCGGGTGGGCGTGACCCAGACCGGTCACCGCAATACCGCTGACCGCGTCGAGGTATTGCCGACCCGACTCGTCCCACAGGTACGGGCCTTCGCCCCGAACGAAGCGGACGGGCTGACGGTTGTAGGTGGGCAGCAGAAAGTCGCTCACGGCGTTCCTCGAAACCAATTTCGCCCGGAATTTCCGGGCGATACAAAACCAAAAAAGCGCTCCCCGGGACGACGAGCGCATTGAATCCATTGTGTTTTGTGCCCACTCGACGAACCACGACGCGGCGGTCAGGGATCGGAGGGGCAAGTCGCTGAGCATATCACGAATCGCATCGATTTCGACAAAGGCGACCAAGGCCCGACATGCTAGGCTCTGTGCCTCTGTTACCCTACCCACAACCCACCCACACCGGCACCGCTCATCCGTCATGGCAACCGACCACCCCATCCAGATCCTCGCTCCCCGCTGGCTGATTCCCGTCGCCCCGCGCGACGAGGTGCTCGAAGATCACGCGGTGTGGGTCCGCGATGGCCGCATCGAGGCCATCCTGACCCGCAAGCAGGCCATAGAGCGCCAGCAGGCTACCGATGAGTCGACCGAATGGGTCAACCTGCCCACCCACGCCCTGATCCCGGGGCTGGTTAACGGCCACACCCATGCGGCCATGAGCCTGATGCGCGGGCTGGCCGATGACCTGCCGCTGATGACCTGGCTCGAGGAGCACATCTGGCCGGTCGAGGGGCAGATGCTGGGCCATGATTTTGTCCACGACGGCACGATGCTGGCCGCCGTCGAGATGATCCGCGGCGGCACCACCACGCTCTCGGACATGTACTTCTTCCCCGAGGCGGCGATCGAGGCCGTGCAGGCCGCCGGTCTGCGCGGCATATTCGGCATCGTGGTGATCGACGGGGCCAACCCCTGGTCGGCCAACGCCGAGGAGGCGCTGGCCAAGGGCGTCGACCTGGTCAACGACTGGCGCCACCACCCGCGCATCGAGTTCACGCTCGCCCCGCACGCGCCCTACACCGTGGGCGACGCCGCACTCGAGCGGGTGCGCACCATGAGCGACCAGCTGGATGTGCCGGTGCACATGCATGTCCATGAGACCGCCCACGAGGTCGAGGCGGCCGTGGAGGCCAACGGCGAACGACCATTGGCGCGGCTCGATCGGCTGGGGCTGTTGAACGAGCGCCTGGTCGCCGTGCACATGACCCAGCTGACCGACGCGGAGATCGGCCGGCTCGCAGTCACCGGCACTCACGTGCTGCACTCGCCGCAATCGAACCTCAAGCTCGCCTCGGGATTCTGCCCGGTGGCCAAGTTGCTCGAGGCTGGCGTCAATGTCGGGCTGGGTACCGACGGCGCGGCGAGCAACAACGATCTCGACATGTTCGACGAGATGCGCACCGCCGCGCTGATCGCCAAGCCCGTGGCGGGCGATGCCGCCGCGGTCAGCGCCCACCAGACCCTGCACATGGCCACCCTGGGCGGCGCACGCGCCTTCGGTCTCGAGCAGCGCATCGGCTCGATCGAACCGGGCAAGCAGGCCGACCTGGTGGCCGTCGATTTGGACGCCCCGGAAACCCAGCCGGTCTACGATGCCGTCTCCACGCTGGTCTATAGCGCCTCGCGCCGCCAGGTGAGCGACGTCTGGGTCGATGGCCGCCCCCTGCTGCGCGCCGGGCGGTTGCGCGGGCTGGACTGCCGGGCCATCATCGATCGGGCCAATCGCTGGCGCGAGCCGATCCTGCGGGCCAAGCCGCAACGATGATCGCTCGCCGCCGACCCCTTCAATCGCCTGCAATCGCCGGGACACCGCGATGACTTCGACCCCCGACACCGTTGACCGCTCATCCAGCGCCTCGCCCGACGAGTTGGCGCATTTCAACCGTCTCGCCCAGCAATGGTGGGACAGCGACGGCCCGTTCGCCTCGCTGCATGCGATCAACCCGTTGCGCATGTCTTTTGTCGAGCGCTACAGCGACGCCGGCGACAGCCGCGTGCTGGATGTGGGCTGCGGCGGCGGCATTCTCGCCGAGGCGCTGGCCCGCAGCGGGGCGACGGTCACCGCGCTGGATCTCGCCGAGGACGTCATCGCGGTGGCCCGCGACCATGCCCCGGATCACCTCGAGATCGACTACCAGGTCGCCGACATCACGCGCTTTGCCCCCGAGCACGCCGGGGCATTCGATGTGGTCACCTGCATGGAAATGCTCGAACACGTCGAAGAGCCCGCGCGCATCATCCAGGCGCTGGCCGAGGCCGTGCGACCCGGTGGCCACGTGTTCCTCTCGACGCTCAACCGCAACGCCAAGTCCTGGCTGCTGGGGATCGTCGCGGCCGAATACCTGCTCAACATGGTGCCGCGCGGCACGCACGATCACCGCCACTTCATCCGCCCGGGCGAACTGGCACGAATGGCTCGAGCGGCCGGCCTCAAACCAATCGCCTCGACCGGTATCGTCTACAACCCCATCACCCGCGAGTTCTCGCTCCATGATCGCGATCTGGATGTGAACTATCTAATGGCCTTTGTGAAGGATAGTTAAGGAATCTTGATGCCCCTCTCCGCCCCGCAAGCGATCCTGTTCGACCTCGACGGCACGCTGCTCGATACCGCCCCCGACATGGCCGCCGCGATCAACCGCGTGCGTGCCGAACAGGGACTCGAGCCGATGGCATTCGACGAGATCCGGCCGCATGTCTCCAACGGCGCGCGGGGGCTGCTGGCGGTCGGGCTGGGCATCACCCCGGACCACGACACCTACGGCCAGTTGCGTGATCGTTTCCTGGCGCTCTACGCCGAGGACCTGGCCGTGCACACCTGCCTGTTCCCGGGGCTGGAGGCGCTGGTCGACTCGCTTGAGCAACGCGCCCTGCCCTGGGGCGTGGTCACCAACAAGCCCGGCGAGCTGACGCGACGGCTGCTTGAGGCGCTGGAAATCACCCCGGCGGTGGTGGTTTGCGGCGACGACCTCAAGCGCGCCAAGCCCCACCCGGACCCATTGTTGTTCGCCGCCGGCAAGCTGCGCCTGCCGCCGGCCGCAATCTGGTACATCGGTGACCACGAGCGCGACATCATCGCCGGCAATGCCGCCCACATGCCCACCGTCGCCGGACGCTGGGGCTATCTCGACGGCGAGCGCCCCATCGAGTCGTGGGGGGCCACGGTGGTGATCGATCGGCCCGAAGACATCGCCGACCTGCTGACTCGATCAGGTCAGCCCGCAGCAAGTCCAGATGCGGTGGACGCGAAATGATCCCGCGTGTCGCCTCACTGCTCGCCTGGCCCGTGGACGCCCGCCAGCTCAATGCGCCGCTGGCGCCGGTCAAGGCACCCGAGGACATGGGCGACCTGATCGCGTTCTACCGCAACCGTCTTGCCGCTTTCCGCCCGCCCTGGTTTGAGTCCATTTCCTCGGCCGACCAGGCCCGCATTGACGGATTGATCACGGCGGTCCTGCTGGTCGACGGCTGGCTGGACGCCCCGGCCGATCGCCAGGCCGGGCACGCCATGCGGCTGCCCGCCGACGAACTGGTACAACTGGGGGTGACCGAGGCCCACTGGAATGAACAGCGGGTCGACTTTGCCTTCCGGCGCTTCAACGAACGCTTCGCCGGACGCATCCGCGGCGTCCTGCAGGGCGCGGCCCCGCTGGGGCGCCCGTGGCGGCAGGGCTGGCGTTACCGGCTGACAATCGTGCGGGTCGAACAGATCCTGCGCGAGCGGCAGGTCGATCCCTCTCTCTGGTTCGAGACAAAGGCCAGCCGCACGCCCGTGGCTCAGGCGATGGCGGCGATGCGCGTCGCTTGGCGAGTGCTTACCGGCCGCGGCTAAACCCGCCGCAGTCAGCGGTCAAAGACGAAAACGCGCGACCTGGCTCGCCAGGCGATCGGCCTCACGATTGACCGATTCGACGGCCGCGTTGGCCGACTGCATGGTTTCGCCATTGCGTTCGACCACCTCAATCAGCGAGTTGAGATCGGCGGTGAGTTGCTCGATCGCCGTCTGGTGGCGTTGGCCGTGGCTGGCCGCCTCCTCGGTGAGATTGACCGTGTCGGCCACCGATTTGAGCATCTCGGACAGCCCGCCCGAGGCGGTCTGCAACGACCGCTCGGCATCCGAGGAGTAGCGGCTGGCCTCCTGCATCTTCTCGTCGGCGGCGGTGACGTCGCGCCCCAGTGTTTCCATCACCAGACCGATCTCCTGGGCGGCCTCGCCACTGCGACCGGCGAGCTTGCGCACCTCGTCGGCGACCACGGCAAACCCGCGCCCGTGCTCGCCGGCACGGGCCGACTCGATCGCGGCATTCAGGGCGAGCAGGTTGGTCTGCTGGGCGACCGCGTTGATGGTCGCGGTCATCCCGCTGATCCGGTCACGGGCGGCCACCAACGAGGTGATCAACGCGGCGGTTTCCTCGACGCGCTCCTGCGAGCGGCTGATCGAGGCCACGCTCTCGCCGACCTGGCCACGGGTCTGCTCGGCGCGCGACTGCAGCTCACCGGCCTGCTGCCCGGCCTCGTGAATCGCCTCGACCAACCGCGCGCCGCCGTCGGCCACCTCGTGGGCCTCGCCCAGGGTGCGCTCGCGCTGCGCCTGGACCCGACCCTGCGCCGACATCACGCTCGACACGCTTTCATCGAGACTACCGGCGGCCGAGGACAGCGAATCACTGCTGCGATTCAGATCCCCCATCTGCACATGCAACTGATCGATCATGCCGTTGACGCTGGTCACGATCTCACCGAGCGAGTCATGGCTGACGATCTGGCACTTCTCGGTGAGATTGCCGTCGCGGACGGCACCGGCCAGGCGCGCGAGTGCCCCCATTCGCCGCAGCAGGATCAGGTGCGCGAGCCCGTAGTTGACGAACCCCACGGTCAACCCGGCGCCGAGGCAACCGACCACGAACCAGCCCAGCATGCCATCGCGAAACTCAACGAAGAATGAAGCGAACACCGGGAAGATCGCCCCCATGACGACGCCCATGCCGACAAAGGACCATTTCAGGCGACGCAGGATGCTGGGCTGACTCATGGTGGATAGCACCTTGCTTGAAGTGGATGGCGGGAAAGGATTCACGCTCGCTTGTATATCGGTCGGGCGGGCGATTTCTTGAGGGCCGACGGCGATCCGATCCCCGGCTGGGCCCCGACGGAACTGGTAGAATCCGTGCCCATGAATGCAGAATCCCCCAGCCCGGCGGTCGACCCCCATCTGGCGGCCGCCGAATGCGAGCGTCTCGCCCGCCCGGTGGGCAGTGCCTTCCGGTTGGCCAGCCTCAAGTTGTCCCCCGCCCGACAGCGGGCGGTCACGGCCCTGCGCGCGCTGGATGTGTCGCTGGCCGAGATTCCGGAGACCGTCAGCGAGCCGCAGGTGGCCATGGCCAAGCTCGACTGGTGGCGCGAGGCACTACTCGGCATGACCAAGGGCCGAGCCGAGCACCCGGTAATTCAGTCTCTGGCCGCGGGGCTGGACGAGATCGGGCTGGGCGAGCAAGCGCGGCGCGAGGACTCACCGCTGATCGCCCGACTGGAAGAGCGGCTGGGCGCGGCACGCATCGAACTCGAATACGAAGGCTTTGCCACCGAAGCGGACCTCGAGGCCTTTCTCGACGCGCGTTACGCCAGTCTGTTCGCCCTGTACGGCCGGCTGCTGGACCTGCCCGTCGAGCAGATCGAGGCCGCCGCCCGACTGGGGCGCTGGCACGGCCGGCTCGACCGGGCCCGGCTGCTGGGGCGTCACGCACGAAGCGGACGCGTCTACCTGCCGCAAGACACCCTGAATCGTTTCGGGCTGGACGAGGCCGATCTTTACCGCGAACCCGCGCCAGCGGCGCGCAAGGCGCTGTTTCGCGAGGAACTCGCCAGGATTCGCGACGGCCTGGATGACTGGCAGGCAAACGGTCGGCCGCCCCGCCTGTTTCGCATCCTGCGTGCCATCGACCGCGAGCATCTGCGCCTGATGCAGGAGACGCCCGCCGAGCTTACCGGCGCACGTCATGAGATCAGCCCCGTGCGCTGCTGGTGGCTTGCCTGGCGTGCCTCCTGGTAACCCAAACGAACCCGGCCCCGATCCTACAGCCCAACCATCACGGGCTCACACTCCCGAGACATCCCGATGACCGACTCCCCTTCCTCCAAAACGGCCGCCGATTCGTCGACTGACACCTCGTTCGCCGGCCAGGTCGTGCTGATCAATGGCGCGACGGGCGCGCTGGGCACCGCCATCGCCCAGACGCTGGCCGCGCGCGGCGCGACCCTGATCCTGCTGGGACGCAAGCTCGACCAGCTCGACCGGCTGGCCGACGACATCAACCAACGGGTCCTTCCCGAGCTGCCCGCCGCGTCCCGCGGCGAGCCACCCCTGATCCAACCGGTGGATTTCTCGGGTGCCGCCCCGGAGGACTACGCGACGCTCGTCGAGGGCATCGAGCAGGCCTTCGGCCGCCTGGACCTGCTGGTGCATGCCATGGGCACGGCCGGTGAGCTCGCGCCGCTCGCCCAGGCCGACCTGATGAAGTTCCAGGAAAGCCTGCACGTGAACCTGACCGCGCCATTCGCCCTGAGCCGCAGTGCCTGGCCACTGCTGGAGCAATCGGAGCGCCCGCGGGTGCTGTTCTTCACCGATCGCGGCACCGAGGCCTTCGGCAACGCCCACGACATCGCGCACGCCGGCGTGGAACGGATGATTCGGCAATGGGCGGCCGAAACACCTCAGGTGTGGATTACCGGCTTCGATCCCGGCGCGGTGAACAGTCGCCTGCGCCACACGCGCTTCCCCGGCGAACGGTCCGAGGATCGCCAGCCGCCCTGCGCCGTGATGCCGGCCGTCCTCGACTGGCTGGAAAACGGCGAGTCGGGCGCCATCTGTCGGCAAGAGACGCCAAACGCCGCCCTGTGATGATCAGCCGCCCAGACGAAGCCGAAGGACGCGAAAACGCTCGCCCATCTCGGTGGGCATGACCAACTCACGGAATTCCTGTGCCAGGCGGGCCTGATCGGTCAGCGAATCGCGTGCCTGCAGTTCACGCTCGACCAGCCGCGGGACGTCGGTGCCCAGCAGCCACTGGGCCTGGCTGCGCTCGCCATCGATCGCGAAACCGGCCTCGCGCGCGGCCTGCTCGACCGCCTGGAAGTCCACCCAGGCGGTAATGTCCTGCAGCCCCGGATAGACGAACGGGTCTTCGTGGGCCAGGTGGCGGTAGTGGCACTTGAGGGTGCCCTCGCCGCGATCACCGCGGTAGATATCGGCGGTGTGGCTGCCGTAGTCGAACAGGTAGATCCAGGTTTCCCCGGCGGCGCCGAGCGCTGCGCTCATCTCGCCCAACCAGTCGGCGAGATCGGGGCTGTATTCCGCCAACACCGTTTCGCGCGGGGTGACGATCGGACGGTCGATCCGCGCGGCGATCGCCTCGACTGCCGCCTGTAACGGCGCATCGGCCGATTGCTCCTTCCAGACGAAACGATCACCGTCGAAACCCACCATCAGGCGTTCGGCGGTATCCGGCTTGCCCGGCCACCAGCGGAATCGCTCCACCGGCATGGCATCGAGCACCTCGTTGGCGATCGCGATGCCGCCCGACCAATCGAGTGCCGACCAGGCGTCGATCCAGCGCACGCGCTCGACCACCTCGGCCGGCAGCGACGCGCGCAGGTTCTGTTGCTGGCGGGCGGCCAGCGCCGGCGAGATCTCGAGGATGGTGTAGCGCTCGGGCAGCGCCTCGTCCGCGGCCAGCAACTCAAGAAGATCGATCGCCAACCGACCGGAGCCGGCCCCAATCTCGAGGATCTCACCGCCCACGTCGGCTGCCCGTGCCTGGTGCCACTCGTAGGCCAGCCCGGCGGTGAAGAATCGGGAGCGCTCCGGGGCGGTGATGAAATCGCCGCCGGCACCGAAGGCGACCTGGCCGCTGCCGTAATAGCCCAACGTGGGGTGATAGAGGACGGTGGCCATGTAATCGGCGAACGAAATGGGGGCGTCGCGCATCTGTTCGACGAGCTGCTCGATCAGTTCAAGGCTCTTGGTCTGATCCGCCGAGCTGGGTGCCGGCAGCTCGAATCCGTCCTGGCGTGAGCTGGCGCTCATGCACCCTCCCCGGCCACCGCCTCCGATGCGATTTCACGGGTGATTTCGACACCCACGCCGGCCGCCTCGGCCAGCGCATGCGGCTTGATCGCACGCATCGTCACGCGATGGACGGGGAATTCGGCCAACAAGGCCTGGCAGCAGCGTTCGGCCAGTGTCTCGACCAGTTGGAAACGGCCCTCGCGGACGATCTCGATCACCCGCCGCGAGACGGCCGCATAATCAACCGTCTGGTCGATGTGCTCGCTGATCACGGCCTGCCGGAAGGACTCGACCTCGAGCACCAGGTCGACCCGCAGTGGCTGCGGGGTTTCCCGCTCGATGGGCAGGATGCCGATGATGGTCTCGAACTCGAGCCCCTGCACCAGGATCCGGTCGGTGGGCAACGTGGTCGGCAGGGGCGGGGCAAGCGGCTGGTCGGCGTCGGTCACGGGGTCGGGTCTCGGCGGTTTTCACGGCAATGTAGGACTACCCGGACAGCGTCCGGGGCGGGCTCATCTTACCGTCATGCCGTGCGCGACCGCGAATCAGAACTGCGCGAAATCGAACTCGAGGCTTTCCTGCGGGGCCTGGATGAAGTCGCCCTGCACGAAATCCACGCCCATCGGCCAGAGGACCTGCAGGCTGGCCGCGTTCTCGACGTTGGGCACGATGACCGCGATGTCGTCCTCTTTGGCGCGCCCCACCACCTCGCCAACCCGATCCTGGTTGGCGCTCTCCTGGGCGAAGTTCTCCAGCAGCGGCCGGGCGATCTTGATGGTCGAGACGGGAAGGTGGTCGAGGATGCGGAAGCTGTCGTCGCCGGAACCGAAACCATCCAGGATCAGTTCGCCACCCAGCGGGCGCAGGGCCTCCTGCATGTCGGCCAGGTGCCGTAGGGCATGGCCGGCGTTGTCAACCGAGACCTGAATGGCAAGCAAGGTGTCCGGCAGGCGAGTCATCTGCAGGCGCTGGCTGAGCCACTTGGTGAATTCGGCATCGTGAAGCGAGGCATCGCTGATACGGATGTAGAGCTTGGGCTTTTCGCCGTTCTTCACGCCGTTGTGAATCTGCTTGACCGCCGAGAGCACCACCCAGCGGTCGATTGACTGGATCAAGTCACCGCGTTCGGCTTGCGAGAGAAACTCGGCCGGCGAGATTAGGCTGCCGTCCTCGTCGAGCATCCGTACGAACACCTCGTAACGGCTGATCTCGCGGTCACCGGTCAGCGAGACAATCGGCTGGAACACCAACGAAAAGCGGCTTTCGCGCAGGGCCGTCTTGATCTTGCGCGCCCAGGCCTCGTCCTGCTCGCGCTCGGAGGCGGTCTTGAGGTCGAGCTCGTACAGGCGCGCCAGGTACTTGCCTGCCTGCGACGCCCGGCTAGAAGCCCGCTCCACTCGGTCGACCAGTTCGGCAGCATTCGGCGGGGAATTCTCGTCGAGCACCAGGTAGCCGGCCGAGGTCGTGACCGTCACCGAGGTAGTGCCCTGGGTGTAGACATACTCGCGAGCGAGTTCATTGAGCACATCGGCCAGTTCGGCAGTGCGATGGCGGTCGAGCCTTCCCAGCAGCATCAGGAAAGAAAACGCGCCATGGCGCGCCACCAGGCCCTGCCCACCAACCCGCTCTTCGACCTTCTTGCCGAATTCGGTCAGCAGGTTGTCCATGCCGGTGGTGCCGATATGGCGCTTGATCTCGTCGTGATTGAGGATCTCGAGCAGCAGCAACGCCCCGGTCTCCTGCTGTTCACCGTTGACGATCTCGATGCGGCGGGCCTCGATCTGCTCGAACAGGTAGTTGCGGTTATACAGGCCGGTGAGCAGGTCGCGGCGGGCGAAGTACTCGAGTTGCTCGGAGATGTCGGCCACGTCTTCCTTCACCTGCGTGGCGAACACCTGCAGGCAGGGCTCGCCATCGAAGGACGCCGCGGTACTGTGAATCCGAACCTCGATCTCGTGACCGCCGTTGGTCCGCAGGGTGAAGGTCTCCTCGGCATCCTCGGTCTTGAGAAAGGCCTTCAGGCGTTGGGCCGAGTCGCCAGCGGCCAGGTCGAGAATCGGCTCCTCGCGCAACTCG
Organism: Guyparkeria sp.; assembly: GCA_024636755.1. Classification (GTDB taxonomy): domain Bacteria; phylum Pseudomonadota; class Gammaproteobacteria; order Halothiobacillales; family Halothiobacillaceae; genus Guyparkeria. Next base: position 13,487 of record JAGXGL010000046.1, read on the forward strand.
TCGATACTGGCAAAGCCCAGCAGGTCGAGGTAGGCCTGGTTGGCGTAGATGTGCAGGCCATCCTGCAGGTAGGCAACCGCCTCGGACGAACCGTCAATCAGCTTCTGGCAACGCATTTCCGACTTGGTCAGCTGGACGGCCTTGCGCTCGCGGTCCTGGTAGAGCAACGCGAAGGACACGGCGCGCATCAGCTGCGGCTCGACCAGCGATTCGTGGGGGATCACCGAGAACGCGCCGGCCTCGAGAAATGCCTCGACCTCCTCGACCCCGCCGATGTCGTCGTACACCACCATCGGCACACCGGCCAGTGCCGGCTCACGGGCGGCCAGTTCGCGGAGCGCGGTCAGCATCTCGGCGGCATTCGCGCCGTACTCGATATAAACGATGTCGACCGGGATACGGGTGATTTCGTGGCGCGCGGCATCAAAGTCGGCGGCATTGTGCACGGATGCCTGCAGACCGGCATTACGCAACTCGCCGCGCAGTGCGATCGAGTCGTTGACCGAGCCGATGATGTGCAGGATGGAAAATGGGGTGTTTTCGACGGTCTCGACGGGCGTCACGAATTGCCTCCCTTATCAGGGCTTGTCTCCATCACGACCAGATGGGAACCCACCATCACGATACGCTCCAGGTTGATATGGCTGTCCTCGCCTTGCTCGCGGATCACGGTCACGCGGCGGCCGCGATCGGCAAGATCCGGCGGCAGGATGAGTTGCTCGATCCGGTTCCCCTCGATGCGCGCAAGCACCGGCCAGGTTCCGGCAGTGTGCAGCGTTTCCTCCGCCGAATGGGCGAAATACGCCATCCAGTCGCCCGGCAGGCGTTCGACACCCATGTCGATCGTGCAGTTGTCGTGATCGAGGTGCCGCACCCAGCGGATGACACCGATCCCGATGACGGCGGCCAGACCACCGACCTCCTGGTCCGGGGCGCGCTCGATCAGGATCAGCTCGTCGACCGCCGCCCGGCTGTTGTCGGCCAGCCGCCAGTGAAGTCGCAGCCCTCGCTCGGAGAGGTTGACCACGTCCCAGGTGGACGGCCGGTTGAGGCGCGGCGTCGCCGGGCGGGCATTGGCATCCGGCCTGGCTTCCCAGTCGACATCATTCCGGCCACCCGAGTCGATTTCGAGCTTGAAATCATGGATGCTCGGCCGGTTCTTGACCTGGCCACGAACCGGCCGTTCCAATCCTTCCCAGTCCAGCCCCGAGAAGGTCAGGTGCTGCGAGGTATGCAGGCTGTAGAGCGTGTCCTCGAGCAGCCGGTTATGCACGCTGTGAAAACCGATGGTGATCAACGCTCGCTCGCCGAGGTGTTGCTCGACATGGTCGTGGCGACGCGCCTCGCGCGAACTCAGGAAAAACTGCAACCGGCGTAAAAATCCTCTCAGGGCCAACCGGCACTCGGCATCGAGTCCCTCGATGGTCTCGCGGCGATACAGGACGTCGACCCCGAGGTACACGGCACCGTCCGGATTCGCTCCGCCTCCGCTGATGGCGATGTGCGGCGCAAGTCGACCAGTCATGTCGACGTAGCGAGCCGACCCAGTGGGTCGATCGGCGGTGACCTCCACCGCCCCGGCCACTTTACGCAGGCAGGGGTAGAGCGCTGCCATTTCCTCGACGGTCAGCGCATAGGGGTTGACCATCGCCAGCAACAGGACCGCCACGTAGATATCACGCACGGCATTCCACGCTTCCGGCTGGGATGCCTCGAGGTCGCAACAGGCCACCCGGGCGAACTGGTGCAGATCCGCGTATAGCGGCTGCGGCACCCCCACGTAGAGCTGGTAGCAATCGACGATCAGGCGCGCGGCCCATTCGACACGCTGCCGATGGGCTGTCGCCTGCGCTTGGTCGACATCGCCACTCTGGGCGAGACCCAATCGCAGATTGGCCAGCGATTGCGCCGCCCGGTACAAGGTAAACAGCGACGTCAGTTGTCCACGCGCTTGCGGCGACATGGGCAGCGGGCTTTGTCTCAGGCTGCGGCGCAGTGCCTTGGCCGTTCGCTCGACCTGCGGCTCAAGCCGTGCGATCAACCCGCTGAGATCCTCGTCACTGATCTCCTCGAGATCCGTGCGGCCAAGAAAGCTGGCCAGCAGGCTGGCGGCCTCGGTCGGGTTGGCGATCAGAACCCGCTCGAGCAGGGCCTCGAGATCATCCACGGCAGGTGACTGGGGTGGATGAGACGAACCGGCCATCGACGAACTCCTTTAACTCATACCCGCGCGGGGACGTTGCCTCCATGCGTCCCGCCAATACGGGAACGAACGCCGATCATACTGTATCCAATGCCACCGCTCGAATCCACGTCTGGCGCGCCAAATGGCGCGACCGCCATCGATCAGCCGATCGGTGTCTTGCTGGGTTCGCCCGCCTGCTCGACCACGAAGCGCGGCACGAGATAGCCGGGCAGACATGCCCGTAGCGCCTCGATCCGTTCTCGACCGGTCTCCGCGTCCACCGCAAAGTGGGCGGCGCCGGCCACCGGGTCGAGTAGGTGCAGGTAGTACGGCAACACCCCTTGCGCGAACAGCGCCTCGGACAGTTCGACGAGCACCTCCGTGTCGTTGTTCACCCCTTCCAGCAGCACGGCCTGGTTGAGCAAGGTGACCCCGGCGTCGCGCAACCGCCTGAATGCCGCGGCACTCTCCGCGCCGAGTTCCCGCGGGTGATTGACATGGGCCACCAACACCACCTGGCCGGGGAAATCGGCCAACATGCGGCAGAGTGAGTCGTCGATTCGCTCGGGCGAGACCGTGGGAATGCGGCTGTGGATACGCAAGCGACGCAGGTGCGGCAAGGCAGCGAGACGTTCGATCACGCTCACCAGACGCCGGGAGCTGAGCACCAGCGGATCGCCGCCGGACAGGATCACCTCAGTCATCTCCGGGTCGGCGGCCAGGTAAGCCAGCGCCTGCTCGAGCGCGGCCTCGTCGAGGCGCTGATCGCCATAGGGGAAGTGACGCCGAAAACAGTAGCGGCAATGCACCGCGCAGGCGCCGGTCAACACCAGCAGGGCCCGGCCGCGATACTTGTGCAACACGCCCGGCACGGCATTGGCGGCAAGATCCCCGACCGGGTCAGCATTGAACCCGGGCACCTCGAGCGCCTCGCGCGGATCGAGCCGAAACTGGCGCGCGATGGGGTCGTCCGGGTCGGTCGCATCGATCTGCGACTCGACCATCGGCGTGGTCAGCTCGACGAAATCGGCGTCTCGACGAGGCCGCGCGGCAGGCTGGGACGATGACGGATTATCGGGTATGATCGCGGCCATTTCCAACGTCTTCGATTGACTTACAGGTTCCCATGGCTACTTACAGCACCAACGAATTCCGCGCCGGTCTCAAGGTCATGCTCGATGGCGATCCGGCCAACATCGTCGAGAACGAGTTCGTCAAACCCGGCAAGGGTCAGGCGTTCAGCCGGGTCAAGATCAAGAACCTCAAGACCGGCAAGACCATCGAGCGCACCTTCAAGTCGGGCGATTCCCTCGAGGCGGCCGACATCCACGAGCAGGAAATGCAGTATCTCTTCTCCGACGGCGAGGAGTGGCACTTTATGGACCCCGAGTCCTTCGAGCAAATCATGGCGACCAACGAGGCCGTGGGTGACTCGTCCCAGTGGCTCAAGGAACAGGACATGTGCCAGGTCACCCTGTTCAACGGCGTGCCGATCCAGGTCCTGCCGCCCAACCACGTCGAGCTCAAGGTGGTCGAGACCGATCCGGGCCTGCGTGGCGACACTGCCACCGGTGGCACCAAGCCGGCGACACTCGAGACCGGCGCCGTGGTCAAGGTGCCGCTGTTCATCGAGGAAGGCGAAATGCTGCGCTGCGACACCCGCACCGGCGAATACCTCTCGCGCGTCAAGACCTGATACAGGGCGACGTGACCAACCCGGAGCACGAATGCTGGCGCCCCGGCGCCAGTCTCCACACGCTCCGCCAGCGCGCCCGGCTCAAGCGCCTGCTGCGCGAGACGCTGGATGCGCGTGACTGGCTGGAGATCGACGCTCCCGTCCTGACCGACAGCCCCGATTTCGAGCCCAACATCGCCCTGTTCCGGGCGACCCTCCCCGACGGCACCCCCGCCGGCAGCCTGCACAGCTCGCCCGAGCTGTCCATGAAGCGGCTGCTCTGCGCCTACCCCGACCTGCCCGGCGCCTACTACCTCGGCCCGGTCTTCCGCGCCTTTGAGGCCGGCCGGCGGCACAACCCCGAGTTCACCATGCTCGAGTGGTACGACAACGGCGCGATGCTCGAGACGGCCATCGACACCACCATCACCCTGATCCAGGCGGCCCGAGAGGCAGTTGGGCTGTCGCCGGCGCCGGTCGAGCGTCACGAGTACGGCGTGCTCTTTCGCCGGCACTGCGCCCTCGACCCCTACCACGCCGACACCCTGGCCCAGGCAGCCGGGCAGCACGGCATCGATGTTGCCGATGCGGCCGACATGACCCGCGACGACTGGCTCGACCTGCTGATGAGCCTGGTGATCGAACCCCGGCTCGACCCGGCGGCCGTCACGGTGGTGACAGGCTACCCGGCCAGCCAGGCCGCGATGGCCCGCCTTGAGACCACTCGGTTCGAGGATCGAGCAATCCACACGGCGGCGCGCTTCGAGGTCTTCGGCGGTGGGCTGGAGCTGGCCAATGGCTACCACGAACTGGTCGATCCCGACGAGCAGGCCCGCCGCCTGGGGGCGAACGGCGCACAGCAATCATCACCCAGCCAGCAACGCTTCCTCACCGCGCTGGCCCACGGCCTGCCCGATTGCAGCGGCGTGGCCCTGGGCGTGGATCGATTGCTGATGTGGTTGACGGGTGCCGAGGATATCGACGCCGTGCTGCCGTTTTCGGCAAGGCGGGTTTAGAGGCTGCCAGCGGGGCTTCGCTCGCCCTGACTTTCGCGGTTTCGATTACGAGATTCCCGCTTTCGCGGGCATGACGGGTTTTGTGCCCGCGACATTGATCGCTAGGCAAGGAGCAGCAGAACCAGGACCTAAAGAAAGCCTCGTCATTCCCGCGAAAGCGGGAATCCAGGGAACCACGGCACGACACGTGGAGCAGCCGCCAAACCAATGTAGCCCTGACGCTCCTCGGCAAGAAATGACCGACGCACCTAGCCTTCGGTCTTCACCTCGCCCTTGTCGCCGGAATCAGATGCCTGCAACCGCTGCCCCAGCTTGATCGGCATCTCCGCCTGCCAGGCGGTATCGAACTCGACACCCTTGGCGGCCAGCAGGATCACCGTCGACCCCATGTTGAAGCGTCCCATTTCGGCGCCGCGCTCGAGGCGAATCGACAGCCCCGTTTCACCGCCATAGCTCCAGCGCCCGATCTGGCGCTGTGGTGAGGGCGTGACCAGGCCGGCCCAGACGGTCTCGATGGCCGAGACGTTGATTGCCCCGACCAGCACCATCGCCATGGGGCCGTCGGCGGTGTCGAACAGGCAGACCAGGCGCTCGTTGCGGGCGAACAGGCGCGGCACTTCGGCCACCGTCCCGGTCGATACCGAGAACAACCGCCCCGGCACGTGGATCATCTCGCGCAAGGTGCCGGTCACCGGCATGTGGATACGGTGATAGTCCGACGGCGAGAGGTAGAGCGTGGCAAACGAGCCGTCCTTGAAGGGCTCGGCCAGCGACTTGTCGCCCCCCAGCAAGTCGGTGGCCGTGTAGGCGCGCCCCTTGGCCTGGAAGATATTGCCCGACTGGATGTGACCGATCTGGCTGATCCCGCCATCGACCGGGCTGACCCACGTCGTCTCCGGCCCTTCGATCGGTCGCGCGCCCTCGGCCAGCGGCCGGGTGAAAAAGGCATTGAAGGTCGGGTAGTCGGCCGGATCGGTCTGGGCCGCCTCGCCGAGATTCACCCCGAAGGTCTTGACGAAGCGCCGGATCAGCCACTCCGTCCAGGGCGCCCGCCAACGCGTTACCCGGAACACCAGCCCGGAAATCAGGTGGTGCGGCAGGATGTACTGGGTGCGCGCCCACAGGCGCGATTGCCATGTCACGGCATTGCTTGGGCTTGTCATATCGCCTCGTGGTGGCCTAGATGTGATTGTCTGGGTGTGATTGTCTGGGTGATAGCCAGGGAGTCTCCCGGCATCGGTCCGTCAGAGGTTCTCTCGGTTACTATTGTGCCAGAGCAGTGATTGCCCATACGCACTTCCCACACGCCTTCCCGATGAGCCACCGCATGCGCCACACCCACGACCCGTCCCACACCACCCCCGAAACGCTCGGCAACCACGACCACCTCGAGAGCATCCTCGATTTCATCCGCTGGGCCGCCAGCCGCATGGACGAGCACGGTGTGTTCCTCGGCCACGGCACCCACAGCTATTTGGACGAAGCGGCGTGGCTGGTGCTCGAGGGTCTGCGGCTGCCGCCGAATCTAGGGCAAGACTGGTGGCGGGCTCGCGTCACCGCCGACGAGCGGCGATCCCTGGTCGAATTGATCCGGCGGCGCTGCCTGGACCACGTACCCACCGCGTACCTGCTCAACCGGGCATGGTTCCTGGGCCAGCCCTATTACGTCGACGAGCGCGTGCTGATCCCGCGTTCGCCCTTCGGCGACCTGATCCGCGATGATTTCAAGGCATTGCTCGACCGCGGTCCGGCACCGACACACATCCTGGACATCGGCACCGGCTCGGGCTGCATCGCCATCGCCCTGGCCGAACATTTCCCCGAGGCGGAGGTCATCGGGAGTGACATCGACTTCGGCGCCCTGGCGGTGGCTTCGCACAACGTCGCCGACTATCAGCTCGCCGAGCGCGTGGAACTGATGCAATCCGACGGGTTCGATCAGCTCCTGGATGCCGACGACAAGCCGCTGGTCTTCGACCTGATTGTCAGCAACCCGCCCTACGTCGACCCCGACGAGGCCGAGGCCCTGCCCGACGAATACCACCATGAACCGGCCGCGGCGCTGTTCGCCCCCGACCAGGGCCTCGCGTTGGTCGAGCGGCTGCTCGATCAGGCCGCCGGGCACCTTGCCCCCGGCGGCTGGATCTTCATCGAGATGGGCAATGGCCGGCATTGGTTCGACCAGCGCTGGCCCGAGCACCGCGGTCTGTGGGTCGACCTCTCGCCGGCGCCGTCATCGATCGTCGGCTTCCCCCGTGAACAACTGGCCGATTGGCGCGGCTAGGGAAATCCGAAACAAGTCCTGCCGCCGGTTTATTGTTTTCTAATATACTGACATCGGCGGAAACTATCTATTATTCATAGGCTTAAAGTCCACCCGATCATCAAAACTGTGTTTCTTGTAGACCAACCCTTGTTTTTCCCGGCCCGCCGATGAACAATCGATGTACTCGGCATCGATGCGTTTGCGGATCGATCCGATCGTCATAAACAGGGAGAGCACGTCATGGCACATATCGTCATTCTGGGCGCCGGCATCGGTGGCCTGCCCGCCGCCTACGAGGCCCGCGAAGCACTCGGCGACGAGCATCGCATCACGGTCATCAACGCCGAGCCTTACTTCCAGTTCGTGCCGTCGAACCCTTGGGTGGCCGTCGGCTGGCGCAACCGTGACGACATCACCTTCCCGATCGCCCCCTACGTCGAACGAAAGCACATCGGCTTTATCGCCCAATCGGTCGAGCGCATCGATGCCGAGGCCAACCGCCTCGAACTGGCCGACGGCGAGTCGGTCGATTACGACTACCTGATCATCACCACCGGCGCCAAGCTGATGTTCGACGAGGTCGAGGGTGCCGGGCCTCACGGCGGCTACACCGAGTCGGTCTGCACGATCGATCACGCCGAGCAGGCCTACGATGACTTCAAGCGACTGGTCGAAAACCCGGGGCCGGTGATCGTCGGCGCCATGCCGGGCGCAAGTTGCTACGGGCCGGCCTACGAATACACCTTCATCCTCGACTCGGCGTTGCGCAAGAAGAAGCTGCGCCACAAGGTGCCGATCACCTACGTCACCGCCGAACCGTACATCGGCCATTTGGGCCTGGGTGGCGTCGGCGATTCCAAGGGCATGCTCGAATCGGAAATGCGCTCCCACGACATCAAGTGGATCACCAACGCCCGCACCACG
>JAGXGL010000006.1 GCA_024636755.1 Guyparkeria sp.
ACGGTGAAAGCCCTTCGATGGTGACTGTAGCTCAGTTGGTAGAGCCCCGGATTGTGATTCCGGTGGTCGTGGGTTCGAATCCCATCAGTCACCCCACCATAGCGTCGAAAAAACCCGCCTGAGATGGCGGGTTTTTTCGTGTCTGACAACTTGTCAGAGTCAGCGGCGGTCCATCCGTGATCCCGGCGTTCCGAACGCCGATCAGCGGTCGTTCTCGTCGCCCTGTTCACGGGCGCGGCGTAGCACGTCCTCGTGCCGGTCGTTGACGTAGAGCGCATAACTCAAGACCTCGGCCACGGCGCGGAACAGCGCTTCGGGGATGTGGTCGCCCAGGTCGATCTCGGCCAGCGCACGGGCGAGCATCGGGTCTTCGACGGCCGGCACCCCGGATTCCCGTGCCACCTCGATGATGCGGCGGGCCAGTTCGTCCTGGCCGGTGGCCACCACCTGGGGCACGTCCGTGCCGTCGTAGGACAGGGCAATCGCTCGGCGTGGACCGTTGGTTGGGCGACGCTGCTTGCCTGTGCCACTTTTGCCTGGGTCGCTCATGCCTGCTCGCTCAAAAAGCCCTGCGGGGCGGAATCGCCGGCGGCCGAGGCGGTGTCGGGTTCGAGCCGGGCCTGCGCGCTGACCGGTGGTGGGCCGGGATGTGCGGCCAGGCGCCCGGGGGTGAATCCGGCATCGGCCAATCCACGGGCCAATGTGGGCCGCGTGGTCTCCAGTACGCTCACCGTCTCCGGTTGGTCGGCGAAGAGATCGACATCAATCCGTTCTCCCCGCATGACCAGGGCGGCATGCAGGGGTCCGAGCCGCGGCCACTCCATCGCCAGATCGATGCGCCAGCGACCGCCACCGCTTTGTGCCTCGCCCGAGTCATCTTCCTCCCGAATCGACAGCCGCAGTGTATGTGCCTCGTTGGCCAGTTGCATCGGGATTTCCAGCAGCCAGGTGGGCTGGTTGGGCCCGGTCTGCGTGCCGGCCGCCGCGCCCGCCGCCCCCTGGGAGAGGGCGGTGGCAAGCTGGCTGCGCTCGACCTGCTCGCCGAGCCGCTGCATGAATTCGAGCGTGGCCTGTCGAGTGGCCGGGTCGCGCGGGGCCAGATCTGGCTGGCTGCGCAGGCTGCGGGCGGCTTGTTGGAGCATGGTGCCCAGCGGGGTTTCCATGAATCCTTGTCCCTGGCCGCCGGGCGCCGGCATGGGCCCGCCCACGCCGGCAAGCGGGTTGGGTTGTTTGGCGGGATTGGCCGGCGTGGCCAGCCAGCCGGCGACCAGCCCCTGGATGAGCCGCGGCTCGCGCAGTGCCGAGAGCAGTGGCAACAGCCCGTTGAGTCCCGGGGGAATGGTCTGCGCTGGTGCCGTTGGCGCGGCCTGCCCTGAGGTCGGGGTGTTCGCCTGGGTCATCGGCTGGCTTGCCGATGTGCTCGCCCGGGCGAGCGCGGCGCGCATCACCGATTCCGTGGACCCTGCCGTGCCACTCGACTGGGCCGCCTGTAACACCGAGGCCGGGATTGATGGCTGAGACGCGCCCGTCTGGCGATGCGTGCCCGGCGGGTTTGCCGGCTGGGTTGATTGAGCGGGCGGCATCGCGTTCTGGCCATTGGTCGCCAACGAGCCGCCGGGGGCCCGAGTTGGAGCGCCCGCGTTGCCCGTCGCATTACCCGTACCGGTGCCCGCGCCGGGCGGGACGGCGGGTGGCGGCGTCCCCATGCCGGTGACGGCCGGTGGGGCTCCGGCCTGCGGGGCGGCCGTGCCAGTCGCGCCACTGGGAGGCAGGCGAGCGAGGGCCTGGAGCAGGTTGCGGGTCAATTGTGCCTGGTCGAGTTGGCGAGGGTCGGGCGGGGGGGCAAGCGGGCGCAAATGGACCTGCTCGCCGAGCCGAGTGACCACCAGGTCGATGGCCTGGCCTGCTTTCAACGGGTGCTGCGTGGTGACCTGAAGCTGCCCGCCGGCCACCGACAGCATGGCGCGCTCCCCGGGGCGTGCGTCCGACAGCGAAATGGCCGCTAGACGCTGACCCGTCTCCAGGCGGAGGACCGGCCCGGTGGTGGTCGTCTGGCCGGGTTGTTCGACCTTGAGAATCTTCATGCGGTCTCCGGTCGCGGACAGTGGCCGGGTGGGTAAGCGGGGGTGCTTGCCGATGGTAGGACGGCCCAGTGTCGCTCACAAGCCACAGGGGGTCTCACGGGATTTCCCTGCGAGTGACAATGTTTTGACATGTCGCGAGGCTCACGCTAATTTCGTGTGAACTTTTGATTCCTTGTGAACTTTCCTGCTCCTCTGCTGTCCGGCGCGCCCTGGTTCCTGCCGGGCGGTGAGCGCAGGAGCGCAACAGTTTGCTCGGAAAGATAAATAAAAAACAACAAGAATCGGCGGCGATCGACCGCCGAGCACCCAGGAGAAGAGCATGCCGCTGCCTCAACCCCTTTGCTGGATCGACAGCAAGGCGCCCGAGGCGTCGTTACTCAACGAGCAATTGACGCTGCTCGGTTTCCATACCTGCACTGGTTCGCCGCAGTCCGTGCCCGATGAGCCGTTGTGCCGCCTGACATTCGCCGCCGATGGCGCGGTCGAGGCGGCCAATTCCAGCAGCCAGTCCCCGTGGGTGGTGCTGGGCCAGCTTGACGGCACCCCGCCCGTTCCGCCGTTGGCCCAGTTGCCCTGGCCGGTGCCACTGGACACGCTGCAGGCCGTGCTCGCGCCGATGAAGAGCCGCTGGCGCGGTGAGCGACTGCGTCATGAAAATCGTGGCCTCATCGGCAACAGCCCGGCACTCGAGGGCGTGCGTCACGAGGTTGCCCAGGTCGCCCCGACGGATGCCACCGTGCTGATTCTGGGCGAAACCGGCACCGGCAAGGAAGTGGTCGCACGGATGATCCACATGCTCTCCGAGCGGGCCGACAAGCCCTTCGTGCCGGTCAACTGCGGGGCCATTCCCGGCGAGTTGCTCGAATCGGAGCTGTTCGGTCACGAGAAGGGGGCCTTCACCGGTGCGATCACCCAGCGCAAGGGACGTTTCGAACTGGCGCAGGGCGGCACCATCTTTCTCGACGAGATCGGTGACATGCCGTTCTCCATGCAGGTCAAGATCCTGCGGGTGCTGCAGGAGCGCAAGTTCGAGCGCGTCGGCGGCAGTGCCTCGTTCGATGCCGACGTGCGCATCGTGGCGGCGACGCACCGTGATTTGCTCTCGATGGTCGACGAGGGCAAGTTCCGCCAGGATCTCTATTACCGTCTCAACGTCTTCCCCATCCAGACGCAGCCGTTGCGCGCCCTGCGCGACGATCTGCCGGAGATCGCCTCGGCACTGATCGAGCGTCTGCACCGCGACGGGCGCCCGGCGCCAACCCTGACCGAGGCCGTGATCTCGGTGCTCAAGCAACACGACTGGCCCGGCAATGTGCGTGAGCTGGCCAACGTGCTCGAACGGATGGGCATCCTCGCGGCGGACCGTCCGGCGCGGGTCGCCGATCTCCCCGCGCACCTGCAGCATCTCAGCCCGTCGGTGCCCGAGTCCGAGTCCGACCGCAGGGCGTCGCCGGTCACGGATCACCCGACAGCCGAACGACTTGATCCTGACCCGCGCAGCATCTGGTCGCTGACCGAGAACCTTGGTCCGCGATTGCCGCTGACCCCGGAGGAGGTCGAAGACTGCGATCTGACGCTACCGGAGGAAGGCATCTCGCTGAAGGCACAGCTCGAGGCGATCGAGCAGGCCTGGATCCAGGCGGCGTTGACACAGGCCGAGGCGGTGGTTGCCCGGGCCGCCCGGTTGCTGGGTATCCGTCGAACCACCCTGGTCGAGAAGATGCGGAAGTACCAGATCGGTTGATTACCCGCCTTTGCCTGAACTGGCACGTGTCCTGCTAGAGACTGACGCAAGTCAATCCGCGACAGTCAACGAGGTGGGTCCATGAGCGGCAACGACATGTCAGTCGATCAGATCCTTTCCCAGATGCAGCAACTGCGCACCGCGGCCACCCAGCGCCCGGAGGCCATCAATCCGGCTGCGCAGGGCGTCAATGAAGTCGAGCGCAGCAATTTCGCCGACGCGCTGACCCAGGCGGTCGGGCAGGTCAACGAGGCGCAGCAGACCACCGGTGATCTCAAGAACCGCCTGCAGGCGGGTGACGATCAGGTGACGCTCACCGAGGTCATGCTCGCTTCGCAACGATCCTCCGTGGCCTTCGAGGCAACCCTCCAGGTGCGCAATCGACTGGTTCAGGCCTATGAAAAGGTCATGAACATGCCGTTGTAATGCCTCGTTTTATTCCGTCACCCGCTTTCTCCTGATTCGGACACCACGTCATGGCCCAAGGTTCTGCTATCACCACCACCCCGACCGGCAGCGGCGAAAGCCCGCGCTGGATCCGGCAAATGGATGCGTTCACGCAGTCGTCAAGTTTCCGTCAGCTGTTGCTGCTGATCGCGTTGGCGGCGGTGATCTCGTTCATGGTCGGCTTCTTCTTCTGGGGGAGCGGCAAGTCGATGGTGCCCCTGTACCAGTCGCTGGATGCCCAGTCCTCCGCCGAAGTGGTCGACGCGCTCAAGGCCGCGGGCGAGCCCTACGAGTTGGCGAACGATGGCACGGTGATGGTGGGCACCGATCGCCTGCCCGAGGTTCGCATGCTGATGGCCCAGCAGGGCCTGCCGGGCGGCGATGGCGTCGGGCTGGAGATGCTCAACCAGGACCAGTCGCTCGGCACCAGTCAATTTATTGAGCAGGCGCGTTACCGGCGTGCAATCGAAACCGAGCTGGCCCGCTCGATCCAGACGATCGGCGCGATCCGCGCCGCCCGCGTGCACCTGGCCCAGCCCGAGAAATCGGTATTCGTGCGCGATCGAAAGACGCCGACCGCGTCGGTCGTGGTCGATATCAAGGGCGGCAGCAGCCTGGGTCGGGGGCAGGTCAACGGTATCGTTCACCTGGTCGCCTCCAGCGTCAACGATCTTTCCCCCGAGAACGTCAGCGTGGTCGATCAAGGCGGCAACCTGCTGACCAACGAGGGCGACGATGCCGCCGGCATGGGACTGACCAGCCGCCAGTTCCAATACCGTCAGAATCTTGAACAGGCCTACGCGCGACGGATCGAGTCACTGCTCGCACCGATCGTCGGGTCGGATCGCGTCCGGGCCCAGGTGTCCGCGGATATCGATTTCTCCCGTCGCGAAGGCACCAGCCAGACGTATGGCCCCGGTGAAGGCGTCCTGCTCAGTGAGCAGCTCAACGAGACCGTTCGCTCGCTGGGCCGTGGCGAGGGTGTCGTCGGGGTGCCGGGCGCGATAGCCAACCAGCCGCCGGGCGGTGGTGAGGTCAATCCGGGGGGCGGCGACGGTGGCTTGGCCGCGCCGCAGGACCTGACCGTCGAGGAATTCCAGACCCTGGTGCAGACCCCGATCGATAGCGATCGCAACGAGACGCGCAACTACAACGTCGATCGCAATATCGAGCACATCCAGTTCGCCAGTGGGCAGATCGAAAAGCTCAGCGTCGCCGTCTTGCTCGACGAGAACGCCACTGCCGGCGGGGCGGCGGCCGATGCCGAGGACCAGGCGGCCGCCGAGGCCGCGGCCCAGGCCCGCACCGAGCGTCTGGAACAGATGCGTGCGCTGGTGGCCCAGTCCGTCGGCATCGACGAGGCTCGTGGCGATCAGGTCACATTGAGTACCTTCGCGTTCGTCGACCAGGACATCGAGCCGGTTACCACGCCGATGTGGGAGCAGGGCTGGTTCTGGTCCACCTTGAAGAATGCCGGCATTGGCCTGGCCATGCTGCTGGTGTTCCTGTTGGTCGCCCGGCCGTTGCTGAAGATGCTCGCCGAGAGTCGTCGTGAGCGCGTGGCCACGTCGAGCGAGCTGACCGATCAGTCCGGACAACAGGGGCCGCAGTACACTATGCCGACCCAGTACCCGGACGAGCGTCGGGCGCAGACCGAGGAAGAGGGATACGACGAGGACGATCTCTCCAACGTGCCCGAGCTGATCGGCAACGCGAGCTACACCGACAAGCTGCGCCAGCTGCGCAAGAGCGTCAACCACGATCCCAAGGCGGTCGCTGCTGTCATCAAGCAGTGGACCCACGAGGAGCACTGATTTCCCATGGCCCAGGCACCCGAAGCGAATTTCCCGAAGGAAACCCCCCTCATCGGCCTCAAAGGGCCGGAAAAGGCGGCCATTCTGATGATGGCGCTGGGTGAGGAGTCTGCCGCGCAAATCTTCGGGCAGCTCGACCCGCGCGAGGTGCAGAAGATCGGCCAGGCCATGGCGGTCCTGAAGAACGTCACCCGCCCGCAGATCCAGGCGGCACTCGACGAGTTCTCCGACGATTTGGAAAACCAGACCGGTCTTGCCTTGGGGTCGGACGACTACATCCGCAACGTGTTGACTCGAGCGTTGGGCGAGGACAAGGCCGCTGGCCTGCTCGAACGGATCTCGTCGCAGGGCAACCGGCGTAATCTGGAATTTCTCAAGTGGATGGACGCGCGGTCGATCGCCGAGATCATCCGCTACGAGCATCCCCAGATCATCGCGATCGTGCTCTCACACCTGGAAAGCGACCAGGCCGCCGAGATCCTGCAGATGTTGCCGGAGAACACCCGTACCGACATCGTCCTGCGCATCGCTCACCTCGAGGGGGTTTCACCGCAGGCCCTCGAGGAACTCGACGACATCATGGAGCGTCAGGCTTCTGGCACCCAGGGCGGCAAGTCCTCCAAGGTCGGCGGCGTGAAGATCGCCGCCGGCATCATGAACTTCCTCGAATCCAACGTGGAAGAGGAGTTGATGGGGCGCGTCAAGGAGACCGACGAGGAACTGGGCGTCCAGATCGAGGACCTGATGTTCGTCTTCGCCAACCTGGTCGAAGTCGAGGACCGCAGCCTGCAGGTGCTGCTGCGCGAGGTTCCGGCCGACAAGCTTCTGCTGGCGATGAAGGGCGCCGATTCCGAGCTCAAGGAAAAGATCTTCGGCAACATGTCGCGTCGCGCCGCCGAGATGATGCGCGACGATCTCGAAACCCTCGGCCCGACTCGCCTGGCCGACGTGGAGGCCGCGCAGAAGGAAGTCCTGCAGGTTGCCCGTCAACTCTCCGATGAAGGCAAGATAGCCCTGGGTGGCGGTGGTGGCGATGAGTTCATCTGACGTCGCGCCGGCCCTCACCCGGCCCCTGGAAGCCTCCGACTGGCAGGATCTGGTCGGGGCCTGGGAGCTGCCGGATTTCAGCAACCCGCCGGCCGAGGAAACCCCCGACGAGCCCGACCCGGCCACGGCCGAGGAGCATGCCGAGGCGCGTGCCGAGGCCGAAAAGCGCGGTTACGAGGCGGGCCTGCAGAAAGGTCGCGATGCCGGCTATCAGGAAGGAATGGCCGCCGCCCGGGAGCAGATCGAAAGCGTCGAGAATCGCCTGCGTGGCTGGCTGTCGCATCTGGAGCGGCCGCTGGCCCTGCTCGACGACGAGGTCACCGAGCAGCTCACGGCGCTGGCAACCCAGATCGCGCGCGTCATGGTGGCCCGCGAGGTCCAGGCCGACAACAGCGGACTGCCGTCGATCGCCCGCGAGGCGCTCGCGGCCCTGCCGGTGTCCGTGCGAACGGTGACCCTGCGTTGCTCGCCTGATGACCAGGCGGCGCTGCGCGAGCTGATTGAGGATCCGCGCTTTGAGACACTCGATCTGCGGCCCGATCCGACGGTCAGTGCCGGTGGCGTGATTGTGGAATCGGGCGATGCCCGCGTGGATGCCAGTCTGGCCAATCGCTGGGCGGCCACGCTCGATCACCTGATCGGTCGGGTCTATCCCGGCCCGGACCAGCCGGTTCCCGAGGCCGCCGCGACGACGTCGGGAACGGATCGGTCTGATGAGGCCGCCGAGCCGGCGGAGCAATCCATCGAAACGGAGGCGGCCGGGACGGATGGCCCGGCCGCCGATCCAGTCCCTGACGCCGAGGAGGCGTCGCAGGCCGATGAGCCCCAGTCGGAGGAGCGCCGCGATGACCGATCCCGGACTGCGTGATCCCAGCGCCGATATCTCGCTGAACTGGGCCAGACGCCTGATGGGCACGACCGCGCGGGTGGACGCCCCGGCGGCGGCCTCCGAGGGGCGGATCGTCCGGGTGGTCGGGCTGGCGCTGGAGGCGCGCGGGCTGTCGGCGCTGATCGGGGATCAATGCGAGGTGACCGACCCGCAAGGGAGGCGCTTCGAGGCGGAGGTGGTCGGTTTCGCCGAGGAGGCGACCTACCTGATGCCATTGGAGACCACCCAGGGCGTGGGCCCGGGCTGCCGGGTGAAGAACCTCGGAACGGCCAGCCGCGTACCGATGGGCGAACAACTGCTCGGCCGGGTGCTCGATGCCCGTGGTCGTCCGATCGACGACGGCGAGCGGCTGACCGGCGATTCGTCGGTCAATCTGCATGGTCGATCGATCAACCCCCTGAAACGTCGCGAGATCACCGAACCGCTGGATGTGGGCGTACGGGCGATCAACGCCCTGATGACGGTCGGCCGCGGTCAGCGCATGGGCATCTTTGCCGGCTCGGGCGTGGGCAAGAGCGTGTTGCTCGGCATGATGACCCGTTACACCCGTGCACAGATCATCGTGGTCGGCCTGGTCGGCGAACGGGGCCGCGAGGTCGCGGAGTTCGTCCATGAAATTCTTGATGACGAGGCACGCCAACGCGCGGTCGTTGTGGCAGCCCCGGCAGACAGTTCCGCGTTGATGCGCCTGCACGGGGCGAATCTGGCCAGCTCGATCGCCGAGCATTTTCGCGATCAGGGGTTCGACGTACTGCTGCTGATGGACTCGCTCACCCGCTACGCCCAGGCGCAGCGGGAGATCGGTCTGGCGATTGGCGAGCCGCCGGCGACCAAGGGGTATCCGCCCTCGGTGTTCGCCCACCTGCCCAGGCTGGTCGAGCGGGCCGGCAACAGTGAAAGCCGCCAGGGAAGCCTGACGGCCTTCTATACCGTGTTGGTCGAGGGGGACGATCTCAACGATCCGGTCGCCGATGCCGCCCGCGCGATATTGGACGGTCACATCGTGTTGTCACGCGAGGTGGCCGAGCGTGGGCGCTTCCCGGCGATCGATGTCGAGGCCTCCATTTCCCGACTGATGCCCAAGCTGGTTGACCCGGATCATCTATCCTTGATGAGGCGATTCAAGGAGTTGGCGGCCACTTACCGTGAAAACCGTGACCTGATCGCCGTGGGTGCCTATCGCCGTGGTCAGGACGCGCGGCTCGACCGGGTGATCGACATCCAGCCCGACCTCGAAGCGTTCCTGTCGCAGCCCATGGACGAGCCGGCGGACATGGCCTCGAGCATCGAGGCGTTGGTCGACCTGTTGCATTCCGATTGACGTGGGGTAGCCGAGAATGAGTGACACACAGCGACTCAAGTCTCTGGGCAATGCCGGTCGGGTGATGGGTCACCAGGCCGACCTGGCCAGTCGTCGCCGCCGCGAGGCACAGCGTGAGCTCGACGCGCAACGCCAGCGCCTGGCCGACCTGGAAGGTTATTTCACCGAATACACCAACAATCTGGGATTCGCCGCCGAGGGACGTAACCGGGCCTTCGCGCTGCAGAATTACCGTCAGTTCATGGCCCGGATCGAGGACACCATCGAGCATCAACGCAAGGTGGTCCTCGACCTGGAAGAGCAACTGAGTAAGCGGGCGAATGATGCCCGTGACGCGCATGTGCGCAACGAATCCGTCGATCGGCTCAGCCAGCGATATCGTGACTCGATCCGCCGGCGCGACGCCCGGGCCGAGCAACAGGTGATGGATCAGCACGGGGCGGCCAAGGCCGCGCACGGTGGCGGAACAGGGGGAATGCAATGAGTCAGATTGGTGAAGGCAAGACAACGATCGAGGCGCTCGGTCGCCTGCTGGGCAGTGCCGACGGCAAGGCCGGTCGCTTGGCGGCCGGGTTGAGCAGTGGCGGGCGCGAGGAGTTCGCGCGTCTGATGGCCTCGGCGCAGGGGCGCCTCAAGTTGGGTGGCGAGGGCGGCTCGCCACGCAGTGCCTCCCTGTCGTCGGAGAGCGGGCCCGCGGCCGGTCAAGGTATTGGCGGTAGCAATGATTTCGATCAGGCGCTCGCGGGCTTGGCCGATCAATTGGCGCAGTTGCGCGAGGCGCTTGCCGGTCGGTCGGCGGGTGCGACCCAGCCGGGCGAGAACGCCGCAATGCGTAGCGGGCCCGAAATCCAGTCGGCACTGGACGAGTTGGCCGCCTTGCTCGATGGCCGGGGCGCCCGCCTGAACAGCGCGTCGGGAGAGAGTGGGTCGCTGGGCCAGCCTGATGGTTCAGGTAATGGTCTGGGTAATGGCCCGGGCGCCGATTGGTTTGGGGGCGACGGCTCCGCCGGTGGTTTGGCTCGGAACCCGTCGGCCGCTGCCGATGGCATGCCGGATGGCCTCATGGGCGGGCTGGGTGACCAGGTGAAGGAACTGGCGGATGCCCTCGCCCGGTTTAGGCAGTCGATCGACAGCGCCGACTCGCAACCGGCAGCGGCGCTGGAGGGATTGATGGAGCGCCTGGCCAGCCTGCGTGAGGGATTGGCCGACGCCCGGTCCGAGGGCGAATCAATGGCGCCGGGCCTGCTGGGACAGTTGCAGGCGCTGGGAAACGCCTTGCGTCGTGCCGAGTCGGCCGCGGCGAGCGAGGCCCGAGTCGCCCAGGGCATGACGAGCCCTCGCGGTGAGGGCCAGTCAGCATGGGACGGGGGCTGGCGCTTTGCCGAGAATGGACGCCGGGCGGCCGGTGGGAGCGAGTCGACCCGGCTGGGCGGTGGGGCCGGCGGTGAAGCGGCCCGTGATGGCGACTGGTCCGGTGGGCCGGTAAGTGCCGCGCTGGGGCTGAGCGGTCGCGAGTCGGTCCCGATGGAGCGTGAGCGAGCGTCTTTGACCCGCTGGTCGGCGCTCAATGGTCTGGAAGGTCATCAGGGACGCGCCGAGGCGGAGCTTGCCTCGGGCAGCAGCCAGGCCAACTCGACCGGCCTGGGGGGGAACCCCGCGTCGATGTTGTCCGGTGGCAGCCCCGCCGGCGGGGTCTTCACCGGACAGGCCGCAGCCGGGACGCCCAATCCACAAATGCCGGCGCAACTGGGCCAGCAGATCCAATGGATGGTCGGCAAGGGAGTCTCCAAGGCCAGTATCGAGTTGCGCCCCGCGGATCTGGGGCCACTGAAGATCGCCATCGAGACCCAGGGAGACGAGACCCGCATCGCCCTGACAGCGACCAACGCCACCGCCCAGGGCCTGCTCGAGCAGCAGCTGCCGCGGCTGAAGGAGTGGTTGCAGGAGGCCGGGCTGGCCAATAGCGAGGTCGAGGTCGGCCTGGGTCAGGAAAGCGATTTCGGTCAGCAGTTGGCCGATGCCGATGATCAGGGTGGTGCCGGTAGCCAGTCCGGTGACGGCTCCCAGGGCGGCCAAATGGAGTTGGGCGCCGGCGACGGAGCGGACGGACCTGGCGAAGAGGAATGGGCCCAGGGGCGCTTGGTTCTCGATCTCTTTGCCTGAGCGCACGTTAATCGTCAGGGGAGGGGCGTGCGGTGGTTGATCCCATTCGCGACCTGCCGTCGTCGCGCGGCTGGCATCGCAGTCCGACATGGCCGGCCGGGTGACACTGGGATAAGACAGACAGTCTCTTTTGAAAAGGGGTCGCTTCGCGACCCCTTTTTGCTATCGGGTGGGAGCGCCCTTCATTCATTTTGTCGTGCAGTCGTTGTCAGGACAGAAAACGAGTGGCAGGCCGTTTTCCGTGTTTTCGATGCAGAAACGATTTCGAGGCGATCTTTCGGGTAGTCGTCAGCTTTTGCGGGAATGTGTTGATGACTTGGTCGGTGTTATGACTCGGTAGGCGTTGACCTGTTTGTTTTAATGGGCTAGATTCCCGAGGTATTGGGCCGGGCCATGGAAAGCGCGGTTTTCTCCGGAAAGAATGCCGATTCGAGTGAATCCCATTCCGCCCGTTAATTTTTCAGGGGTACCTATCCAGATGAGTCAATTCGACGTAAAAAACCTTTCTGCCGATGAACTGAAGAAACTGGTCAATGATGCCGAGCAGGCCCTGCGCGAGCGCAGCAAGCAGCGCGTCATGGAGTTGCGCCGCGAGGCCGAGGCACTGGCCAGCGAGCTCAATACCAGCGTGGCCGACATCTTCGGCCTCGAAAAGGGCAGCAAGCAGGCAGGCAAGAAGTTGCCGGCCAAGTACATGAACCCGGCCAACCCGTCGCAGACCTGGTCGGGGCGCGGCAAGCGCCCCAACTGGCTGGTCGATGAGCTCAATAAGGGCAAGAAGCTCGAGGACTTCCGCATCTGAATCACCGGCCCCGGTGTTTGATCGGAGTGTTGCGAATTGATCGATGAGTCGGTCGAAAAGAACAGGCCCTGCCAAACGGCAGGGCCTTTTTATATGCGCTCCGATTAGCCTGCTTGCTTGATATGGCTAATGAGCCATTCGGGCGGTCGGTCGATATTGTCGAGGCAGTGCTGGGTGGCGCGTTCGATCACGCCATGTTCGTGATAAAGCCCTTCCTTCTCGGCCCATTCGCGTACTTCCTCTTCGAGGATGCCGTGGTGTTTTGCCACGCTGATTAGCTGGACCACGCCGTCACGGTGCCATTTCGCCTGGGCCTGGCTTTTGTCGTCGTGGCTTTCGGCGACGGCTACCGAGGCGGCGGCAATGAGTGGTGCGCTTTCGCCTTGACGGGCCGAATCGCTTCCCAGCAGTCGCGCGGCCAGCGGGCAGGTGACTTCGGCGGGGGCGTGCAGCGACAGGGCGGCCGTGAACGCCAACAGCAGTTGTTGGGGGTCGTTGCCGGCCTGGTCGACGAGCCGGTTGAGTGCCGTGCGGTAGTCGCCGGCGCGGACCATCAGAGCCATGCCGCGCTCGCGCAGGTCCGGGTCGAGTTGGTTGCCGAGTCGGTTGAGGACCCGCTGCCAAAGGCCCAGGCGGTGGTCGTCGAGCCCGGGCGAGAGGTAGGGGGAGAGAATCTCCACGGCCTCCTCGGCGCCGCCCTGTTCCACCAGTTGTTCGATCAGCATGTCGGCGGCCTGCTCCAGCCAGGCTGGATCGTCGCAGCGTGCGGCGGTTTCCACCGCCTGGGTCAGGGGACGGATCGCCTTGAACAGGCTGCCTTGACGGCGGAGCAGGGTGGCCAGGTCGAGGTGAGCCTGGGTCGCGATTTCCGGCGGCAGGGCCGCGAATTGAGGGTGATCGACCAGATCGCGAAGCCGGGTGATCGCCCCGGCCACGTCGCCCCGCGCGGCGAGGGCGAGGGCCAGGGTATGCGTCAATCCCGCATCCCAGGCCTCGCTTAGCAACCCCTCGGCCAGGTCGCTGGCTTCCTGGAGTCGGCCCTCGCCGATCAGGGTCACGGCCAGGCCGTCCCCGATCTCGAATCGACGTGGGTCGTGGCAGTGGCGCATCCAGTCGAGCAGCCACGGCAGTTCGTCGCGATCGATGCGATCGGTCTGCCAGGCCTGTTCGTAGTACCAGTCGATCACGCTCGCGGCCTGATCGCAGTCCACGGCACGGGCGGCAGGTTCGGTCATTTGGGCGCGCAGGGTATCGAGACGCGCGGGGAACGATTCGGGCATGGTTCAGGCTCGAGGGAAGGGTGTGATCGGATCGATGGCGGGGTTCGAATTCTACCCGACTCCCCGTGGATGACGGCGTTGGGATGACACTCGCCTCGACACCGCCTGCGGTTTCTTTATACTCCGCCGCCGGAGTTGGCTAGATTGTCGCGGCGTCCCTCGGGGCGTCGAGGAAAGTCCGGGCTCCATAGGGCACGGTGCCAGGTAACGCCTGGGCGGCGCGAGCCGACGGAAAGTGCAGCAGAGAGTAGACCGCCGATGGCCGCCGCAAGGTGGCACAGGTAAGGGTGAAAGGGTGCGGTAAGAGCGCACCGCACGCGTGGTAACACGTCGTGGCAAGGTAAACCCCACCGGGAGCAAGGCCAAATAGGGGAACAATGGCGTGGCCCGCGCTGTTCCCGGGTAGGCTGCTCGAGCGCGACGGTGACGTCGCGCCCAGATGAATGGCAATCCACGACAGAACCCGGCTTACCGGCTGACTCCACCCCATTTTGTGTGTACCGGCGGAACGGCCTCGTTCCCGCCGGCGGATGCGGCTTCGCCGCGTCGCCACTCGTCCTGATCGCTTTTCCCCGAGCGCCCCAGGCAAATCGTTTTCTTCCCGCTTTCCCCCACCGGCACTTCGGTGCGCCGGGATGCGGCCCCATGCATCCTCGTGCGCTTTATTACCTATGCGTGGTAACCCCCTGTTTTTATCTGGAAACAGGGGGTGGCCTTGCTCCCCTTTGTTGGCTAACTCCTTGTGGTCAAAAGAAAAACACCGCCATTTGCTTGATAGCCCTGTTGGCTGGGGCTATAGTGCGCACAGGTGTAGAAAAGTGGGAAAAAGTGGGAAAAAGTGTTCCGAGGCATCACCAACCTGAATCTCGACGCCAAAGGTCGCCTGGCCATGCCCACGCGTCACCGGGAGGCGTTTGCGCAGGATGAGAACCAGCTGATCCTCACTATCGATACCCAGGAACACTGCCTCCTTATCTACCCGCTGGCGACCTGGCTGGAAATCGAGAAACAGATCGACGCCCTGCCGTCCTTCAACAAGACCGCCAACCGCATCAAGCGGATGCTGATCGGTCACGCCACCCAGGTGGAGTTCGACTCGGCCGGTCGCATCGTCATCCCCCCCGCGCTGCGCGCCCACGCGAAGCTGGAAAAGCCGGCCGTGCTCGTCGGGCAGGGCAAGAAGCTCGAGCTCTGGTCGCAGACACTCTGGAATCAGATGACCGAGGAGTTCCTCGACCAGTCGGACGAGGACGACCAATTGCCCACGGCCTTGGAGACCCTGTCGCTATGACCGTCGATACCAGCCACGACACCGTGCTGCGCGACGAGGCGATCGAGTCCCTGGTCACCGATCCGGCCGGCACGTACGTGGATGGCACCTTCGGTCGCGGCGGTCACAGCCGCGCCATCCTGACG
The DNA here is from genome assembly GCA_024636755.1 of Guyparkeria sp. Classification (GTDB taxonomy): domain Bacteria; phylum Pseudomonadota; class Gammaproteobacteria; order Halothiobacillales; family Halothiobacillaceae; genus Guyparkeria. The sequence goes on from JAGXGL010000006.1 coordinate 15,008, forward strand.
AAACTGTCCGCGAACGGCCAGCTGATCGGTTTCGATCGCGATGCCGAGGCGGCGGAGAGCGCGGCCCGACTGGCCGACGAGGATGCGCGCTTTTCGTTTATCCGGGCCTCCTTTTCCGGTTGGGGCGAGGCCCTGGCCGAGCATGGCATCGACCAGCCGGTGGATGGCGTGATGTTCGATCTGGGCGTGTCCTCCCCGCAGCTCGATCAGGCCGAACGCGGTTTTTCGTTCCGCTTCGACGGCCCGCTGGACATGCGCATGGACCAGAGCCACGGGCCGTCCGCCGCCGACTGGCTGGCGGTCGCCGAGGAAGAGGAAATCCGCGACGTGCTGTTTCGCCTCGGTGAGGAACGTTTCGCTCGTCGGATTGCGGCCGGCATCGTCGCCCGGCGCGAACAGGCGCCGCTGACCCGCACGACCGATCTGGTCGATTGCGTCGTCGACGCCATTCCGAGGCGCGATCCCAACAAGCATCCGGCCACCCGCACGTTTCAGGCCATCCGGCTTTATATCAACAAGGAACTCGACGAGATCACCCAGGCCCTCGAGCAGGCGCTCGAACACCTCGCGCCGGGTGGTCGGTTGGTCGTGATCAGCTTCCATTCGCTCGAGGATCGCATCGTCAAGCGTTTCATCCGCGATCACAGCACCGCCGGCAAGGATTTCTTCGGCAATCCGGTCGGCGAGGTGGCGCTCAAGAAGCTCGGCAAGGCCGTTCGGGCCGGCCGCGAGGAAACCGCCAGGAATCCGCGTGCACGCAGCGCAATCATGCGGGTTGCGGAGCGGGCGTCATGAGAGCCATTAACCTCTTTTTGCTGGTGCTGGTCGTCGCGAGCGCGCTCGCGGTGGTGGTGCTGGTGGCCGAGGATCGGCGCCTGACCCAGCAGATTGCTGTCGCGCGGGACGGTATCGAGCGTCTCGAAGGCACCTACGCCGAGCTGCAGCTTGAAGAGGGCACGTTGACCGCCCAGGGGCGGATCGAACGTATCGCGACCGAGGAACTCGGCATGCGTCCGCCGGCGGAAGATCAGATCACGGTGGTGTTCCGATGAACGCGGCCTGGGCATTCATTACCCATTGGGCCGCCTGGCTGGGCGTGCGCTGGCGTGCGGGCATCGTGCTGATGGTGTTCGCATTCGCGGCCGTGATGCTGCTCGGCCGGGCGGTACAGTTGCAGGTGACCGAACGGGATTTCTATGCCGAGCAGGGTGGGGATCGCCAGCAGCGCGTCCAGACCATCGCGGCCCATCGCGGCATGATCACCGATCGCCACGGCGAGCCGCTGGCGATCAGCGTGGCCATGCACGCGGTCTGGATTGACCCCAAGGTGATCGGCGCCCACCCCGAGGCGGTCAATCGGCTGGCGGCAATGCTCGACCAGCCTGCCGCCGAGTTGCAGCATCGGGTGCGCGAATACGGCTCGCGTCGCTTCCTCTACGTCGCTCGCCAGGTGCGCCCGAGTCTGGCCGAGACGGTGCGCGCGGCCAAGTTGCCGGGCGTGGGCCTCAAGCGCGAGTACAAGCGTTTCTACCCGACCGCGGATGTCACCGCACCGCTGCTCGGCTTTGCCAACATCGACGACGAGGGCCTGGCCGGCATCGAACTGAGTTTTGATCAGCTGCTTGCCGGCACGCCGGGCAAGCGGCGCATCCTCAAGGATGGCGATGGTCGCGAGATTGTCGACCTGGGCGTGGTCCAGGCCGCGCGGCCGGGTCAGGATCTCGCGCTGTCCATCGATCGGCGGCTGCAATACCTCGCCTATCGTGAGCTGTCGCGTGCGGTCGAGGAGCACGAGGCGCTGGCCGGTTCGGCCACCCTGATGAACGTGGCCACCGGCGAGGTGCTGGCCATGGCCAGTGCGCCGTCGTTCAATCCGAACAACCGCGCCACGATCGATCCGTCGCTTACCCGTAACCACGCGATCGTCGACCAGTTCGAACCGGGATCGGCGGTCAAGCCCTTTACCATGGCCGCCGCGCTGGCCAGCGGCCGTTGGCAGCCGTCCGATACCGTCGATACCGCCCCCGGCTACCGTCGGGTGGGTGGCTTTACCATCCACGATCACCGTAATTACGGCACGCTGGACATGACCGGCCTGCTGGAGAAGTCCAGCAACGTCGGTGCGAGCATGCTGGCCGAGGATATCGGGGCCCAGGCCATCTGGGACAGCTATCGTGGACTGGGCTTCGGACAGGTCACCGGGGTGGGCTTCCCGGGCGAGGCCTCCGGCTCACTCAGCCTGTGGCGCGACTGGCGGGTGGCGGACACGGCCGCCCACAGCTACGGCTATGGCCTGGCGGTCACGCCGTTGCAACTCACCTCGGCCTATGTCGCCCTGGCCAATGGCGGTCAGTTCGTGGCGCCCAGCCTGTTACGTCTTGACGACCCACCTCAGAGCCGGCCGGTGTACAAGCCCGAGGTGGCCGACCGCGTGGTCGGCATGTTGCGTTCTGTGGTCTCGCCGACCGGGACGGCACCCAAGGCCGCCGTGACCGGCTTCCAGGTCGCCGGCAAGACCGGCACCGTGCGCCGACTCGACGAGGGCGGCTACTCCCGTACCGACTACAACACCGTCTTTGCCGGTGTTGCCCCGGCGAGTGATCCGCGGCTGGCCCTGGTCGTGGTGTTGCACCGCCCCAGTGCCGGCCAGGTCTATGCCGGTGATGTCGCCGCCCCCGCGTTTCAGCGGGTGATGAGCGGTGCGCTGCGCATGCTCAACATCCGCCCGGACAACCTGCCAGAGCTGCCCGCCGGGCAGATCGCCGGGGACCTGCCGTCCGTGGTGGCCGACTCCACTCGATCCGGGGAGGCTGGCTGACATGGCGCGCGTGGCATTCCCCGAAATCGGCCTGCGAGAAATCACGATGCTGCGGCGCGCCGGTGCCCCGGATCGTCGCGTGCGCGCGATCAGCGACGACAGCCGTGATCTTGATGCCGGCACGCTGTTCTACGCCCGCGAAACCCAGTCGCACGATGCCGATCGGTTTGTCGCGGATGCCTTGGCACGCGGGGCGGCCGGGGTCATTGGTGCCGGCCTGACGCCGGCGGAGGGCGTGGTGCTCGTCGACCGCCCGGCGGAGGCGATCGCCGAACTGGTCATTCAGGCCAATGGCTGGAACCACGAGGCGGTGGCGATTACCGCGGTCACCGGGACCAATGGCAAGACTACCGTCTGCCATCTAATTGCCGGGTTGATCGGCCTCGACGGCGAGCCGGTCGGCGTGATCGGCACGTTGGGTTGGGGGCTGTGGTCGCCGCGAGCGGAATACCAGGCCACGACCAACACCACGCCGGGTCTGATCGAGAACTGGCGCCTGATCGGCGAGCTGGTCCGTGAGGGCGCGCGCGCGATCGTCATGGAGGTGTCGTCCCATGCCCTGACCCAGGGTCGGGTGGACGGCCTTCCCATCCGCACCGGCGTGTTCACCAACCTCGGTCGGGATCATTTCGACTATCACGGCGACATCGAGGCCTACCTCGGTGCCAAGGCCCGGCTGTTCGCCTTGCCGAGCCTGCGCCAGGCGGTACTCAATGCCGACCAATCGGCGACGCAACGCATGCTCGAGACGCTCGCGGCTCGAGAGGACGTCCCACGCCAGTTGTGCTTTTCGCTTGCTCCGGCTACCGGACTGACCGGTTGCCACCCGTGCCTGACCGGCGTGCTTGAGGCGCCGGAATCGGGGCGGATGCGATTGGCGGTCAGCGGCTTCGGCGAGCGGGCCGAACTCGAGGCCGCACTGGCCGGACGGTTCAATGCGGAAAACCTGCTCGCCGCGCTGGCCGCGCGCCTGGTGGTGGGCGAGACGCTCGACACCCTCTCGCACTACGTGGGACGCCTCAAGACCCCGCCGGGCCGAATGGAGACCTTTGCGGTCGGTAGCGGCATGACCGCGGTGGTCGACTACGCCCATACCAGCGATGCCCTGGAAAACGTGCTCACCAGCCTGCGTGACGGGCTGCCTGATGGCGCGCGCCTGGGCGTGATCTTCGGTTGCGGTGGCGATCGCGATACGGGCAAGCGCCCGCTGATGGGCGCGGTGGCCGAGCGACTGGCCGATTGGGTGATCGTCACCAGCGACAACCCGCGCAGCGAGCCGCCCGAGGCGATCATCGACGCCATCGTGGCCGGCATGAACAAACCCGAGGGGGTCGAGCGTCTCGTCGATCGGCACGAAGCGATCGCGATCGGCATCCGGCGGCTGGCCGAGGGGCGGCCGGGCGATTGTCTGCTGGTGGCCGGCAAGGGCCACGAAACCGGCCAGGAGATCGGTGACGAAATGCGGCCGTTCGATGACCGCCTGGTGGTGCGTGAACAGGCGCGGGAGGTGGCGGCATGATCCGGACCACACTCGAGCAGATCGCCCGCTGGGCCGATGGACGGTTGGCGACGAACGCCGACGGGGCACTGCCGATTGCCGGCGTGGGGACCGATACCCGCACCAACCTGGGCGGTCGCCTGTTCGTTGCCCTGAAAGGCCCGAACTTCGACGCGCACGGCTTTATCGACCAGGCGGCCCAACAGGGGGCGGTTGCCGTGCTGGTTGAACAGGAACAACCGGATTGCGCCCTGCCACAGGTGATCGTCGACGACACGCTCGCCGCCCTGGGTCGATTGGCGCGGGGCTGGCGCGAGGCGGTCGATCCGACCGTGATCGGGATCACCGGTAGCAGCGGCAAGACCACCGTCAAGGAATTGCTCGCCGCCATGCTGGGTCAGATCGGCGCCACGGCGGCCACCCGCGGCAATCTCAACAACGATATCGGTGTGCCGCTGACCCTGCTCGACTGGGCGCCCGAAACGCAGTACGCGGTGGTCGAGATGGGTGCCAACCACGTCGGCGAGATTGCCCGGCTGACCGAGTTGGCTGCCCCGAACATCGTCGTCGTGACCATGGCCGGGCGGGCCCACGTAGGCGAATTCGGCTCGGTCGAACGGATCATCCAGGCGAAGGGCGAGATTTATCGTCACCGGCCCAGCGCGGCGCGTGCCCTGATCAACCTCGACTCGGCAGGCGCGGATCGATGGCTGATCGACGCGCCGACCGCCGAGACGTTCACGCTCGATCCCAGCCACCACAAATGGGCGACCTGGACCGGTGAATACGATGCGACCGCCCATCAGCTGTCGGTCACCGAGCGCGGCCAATGGCTGTTCGAACGCCTTGCCGTGCCCATGCCCGGTGCGCACAACGCGGCCAACCTGCTCGCCGCGATCGCCCTGGCACGTCTGGCGGGCGCCTCGGTCGAGGCGATCAGGACGGGGTTGGCTGCCTTCTGCCCACCGGCGGGCCGGATGGACGTGATCACGCTGGCCAATGGCTGGCAATTGATCGACGACAGTTACAACGCCAACCCCGAATCGATGCGAGCGGCGCTCGGCTACCTGGCCGGCCAGCCGGGGTCGCGGTTTGCCGTGCTCGGCAGCATGGGGGAACTCGGTTCAGAGGCCGAGGCGTTGCATCGCCAATTGGGCGCATTCGCCGCGGGCCAAGAACTCCAGGGCGTGATCGCGGCCGGCCCGGGCGCCACGGCGCTCGCCGCGGGTTTCGAGGCCGCCGGTGGCGCCGCCGGCACGCTCGACGTGGTCGATGACAGCGAGGCGGCGACCCAGGTATTGCGACAACGTCTGGCCGACGAGGACCAGACGGCGGTAACCGTGCTGCTCAAGGGCTCACGTTTCATGCACATCGAACGGGTCCGCGAGGCCTTCGAGCGGGAGATCGGCATGGCGCCGGGGACCGGCAAGGAATCCACAGGGAGGGGGCGAGATGCTGCTCTGGTTGACTGAATGGCTGACCCAGTACGCCAGCTTCTTTGGCGTATTCGAATACCTGACGTTCCGGGCCATGCTGGGCGTGGCCACGGCGCTGCTGATCTCGCTGGCTATCGGCCCGTTCGTCATCCGCTGGCTGCAGAGCGTCAAGGCCGGCCAGCCGATCCGCGAACTCGGCCCGCAGACCCATCTGGCCAAGGCGGGCACGCCCACCATGGGCGGGGCACTGATCCTGATCGCGATCGCGGTCTCGATGCTGCTCTGGGGAAATCTCGGCAATGTCTATGTCTGGGTCGCGCTGCTGACGACCATAGGCTTCGGCCTGATCGGCGGCTGGGACGACTACCTCAAGCTCTCGCGCCGCCACAGCGACGGGCTGGCCGCGCGCTGGAAGTACCTGGGCCAGTCGGTGATCGCGCTGATCGCCGCCGTCTTCCTGTTCATCATCGCCGAGACGCCCGCCGAGACCAGCCTGCTGATCCCGCTGGTCCGGGATGCCCTAATCCCGCTGGGCTTCGGCTTCGTGATCCTCACCTATTTCGTGGTGGTCGGCAGCTCGAATGCCGTCAATCTCACCGACGGGCTCGATGGCCTGGCGATCATGCCGACCGTGCTGGTCGCGGGCGGGCTGGGCGCATTCGCTTATGTCACCGGCCATTACGAGTTCGCCAATTACCTGGGACTGCCGTTCATCGCCGGGGTGGGCGAACTGGTGGTCTTTTGCGCCGCGATCGTCGGGGCAGGGCTCGGCTTTCTCTGGTTCAACAGCTATCCCGCCCAGGTATTCATGGGCGACGTCGGCGCCCTGGCCCTCGGGGCGGCGTTGGGCATCGTCGCAGTGATGGTCCGCCAGGAGATCGTGCTGTTCATCATGGGCGGGATCTTCGTGCTCGAGACCGTCTCAGTGATGCTTCAGGTCGCCTCGTTCCGCCTGACTGGCAAGCGGATCTTTCGCATGGCGCCGATCCATCACCACTTCGAGCTCAAGGGCTGGCCGGAGCCGAAGGTGATCGTGCGCTTCTGGATCATCACCGTGATCCTGGTGTTGGTCGGCCTGGCAACGATGAAGGTGCGCTGATGAAACTGATTGTCGGCATGGGACAGACCGGATTCTCCGCGGGGCGCTTCTTCGCCCGTCGCGGCGAGCCCTTCGTCGCCGCCGACACCCGTGGTGCCAGCGCCCCGCACGCTGCCTGGCAGGCGGCGTTCGGCGCCGGGACGGTCTTCGACGGGGACTTCGGCGCGGGCATGCTCGACGCCGCCGAACTCCGGGCGCTTGAAGGCATCGTGGTGAGCCCGGGGCTCGACCCCGCGGTTGAACCGCTGGCGGGCCTGCTGGTCGAGGCTCGTCGCCGTGGCATCCCGGTGGAGAGCGACATTGCCGTCGCCCTGCGCCACGCCCCGGTGCCCTATGTCCTGGTCACCGGCTCGAACGGCAAGAGCACGGTCACGGCCCTGACCGCCGAACTGCTCACCGCCGCGGGTTACCGGGTGGGCATCGGGGGCAACTACGGCACCCCAGCCTTCGATCTGCTGGCCGAATCGTTGGATGTCCTCGTCCTCGAGGTGTCGAGCTTTCAACTGGAGGCCTGCGATGCGGCGGCCATCCGCGCACGTGCCGCGACCGTGCTCAATATCAGCGCCGATCACCTCGACCGGCACGGCTCGATCGCGGCCTACGCCGCACTCAAACAAAAGATCCTTGTGCAGGCCGACACGGCGGTGATCAATGCCGACGATGCCCGGGTGTGCGCGATGGCGGCCGACTGCGAGGGTCAGCTCGTGACGTTTTCCGCGGCCACGAACGACGATTCGCTTGCCGCCAGGCATCGCTATTACCTCGATGCCGACGGCGAGTCCCTCTGCCGTGACGACCAGCGGCTGTTTGCCGGAGACGATCTTGCGTTGCCGGGGGCCCACAACCGCATGAACGCGCTGGCGGCCTTGGCGCTGGTCGAGGCGGTCGCCGGGCGGGCGGCGTTCGATGGCAAGCCCCTGCGCGCGGCGCTGGCGGCGTTTACCGGACTGCCGCATCGCATGCAGGTGGTCTGCCGCTGGCCGATCAATGGCGGCGAGGTGCGATTTATCAACGACTCCAAGGCCACCAACGTCGGTGCTGCCGTGGCCGCGATCGACGGGTTGGCCGTCGGCGGGGCCGCCGGCCAGGTGGTGATCGTTGGTGGGCAGGCCAAGGGGCAGTCCTTCGATGAGTTGGCCGCGGCCCTCAAGGCCCATGCCCTGGGCGTGGCGCTGATTGGCGTCGATGCCGCCCGGATCGAGTCGGTACTCGCCTCGGTGGCCGGGGACACATTACCCATCGCACGCTGCGAGTCGCTCGAGGCGGCCGTGGCGTGGTCAGCCGATCAGGCGTCTGCCCGGGTATCGGCTGGCCGGCAAGTGGTTGTCCTGCTGTCGCCGGCCTGCGCGAGCTTCGATCAGTTCAGCGGCTATGCCGATCGCGGTGAGCACTTCGCACGTGCGGCCGAAGCGGTCTGTGACACACGTGACGTGTCGCCGCCGGTTTCCGCGGAGGTGGCCTCATGAGCCTGTGGCAACTCAACGCCCGCGGTTGGCAATCCCTGGGACGCTTCGGCAGTCGGGGTCTGCAATGGCTCGCCGATCGCAATGTGGTCGACGGGGCGAAAGATGCCACCAGCGGCATCTCCCTGGACCGGTCGTTCCTCATTGCCCTGCTGGCGCTGTTGTCGATTGGTCTGGTGATGGTCGCTTCGGCCACGCTCGGCATGGGGGATTCCGCGTCGGTCGGCCGTGGCCTGCTGATTCGCCAGTCCGGCGCGGTGGTTGTCGGTTTGATCGCGATGGCGGTGCTGCTGATGGTGCCGTTGCGCCACTTCGTGGCCCTGCGAAACGTGATCCTGATCGGCTCGATCCTGTCGTTGGCCGTGCTGTTCATTCCGGGTGTGGCGCATACCGTCAACGGGGCGACGCGCTGGATCGATCTGGGCTTCGTGCGGGTGCAGGTGAGCGAGTTTGCCCGGCTGGGCATGATCGTCTGGATGGCCGCCTACCTCGGTGTGCATCTGGAAAAGGTGCAAACGCGTATCCGCGGCATGGCCGCCCCGGTGGGCGTGATCATGCTCGCCTCGACACTCCTGCTGCTGCAGCCGGACTACGGCAACACCCTGGTGCTCGGCGCGACGCTCTTTGCCATGGCCTGGCTGATGCGCGCCCAGCTGCAGACGATGCTGATGCTGATGGTCGCCGGCGGGGCATTGGCCGTCGTCGGCGTGTTCTCGGCCCAGTATCGGGTCGATCGTCTGCTGTCGTTTTCCAATCCGTTCGCCGATCCGTTCGGCGATGGCTACCAGCTGGTCAATGCGCTGATCGCCATCGGCACCGGCGGGCTGTTCGGCCGCGGCCTGGGCGAGGGCGTGCAGAAACTGGCCTACCTGCCCGAGGCCCACACCGACTTCATCTTCGCGGTCTACGCTGAGGAGTTCGGCCTGTTTGGCGTCATCGCGTTGCTGGGGCTCTACAGCGTGTTGGTCTGGCGTGGCTTCGTGATTGCGCGGATGGCCTGGGTGGTGAAGCACTACACCGGCGCGGCACTGGCCTGGGGCATCAGCACCTGGATCGGCATGCAGACGCTGATCAACATGGGCGTGAACATGGGGCTCCTGCCCACCAAGGGCCTGACCCTGCCGCTGATCAGTTACGGCGGTTCGGCGATGGTCGCGACCTTGCTCGCCATGGGGTTGATCCTGCGTGTGCATCACGAGGCGAGCCGATCCCTCGCCGATGCCGGCATCGAGGATGTGCGCGAGGTGAACCGATGAGCCGCGCGGTGATCTACGTCATGGCTGGCGGGACCGGCGGGCACGTGGTGCCGGCCCTGGCCGTGGCCGATGCGCTGGCCGAGCGCGGCTACGCCATCCGCTGGATGGGCACCGAGCGGGGCATCGAGTCCCGCCTGGTGCCCCAGGCCGGCTACCCGATCGACTACCTCGCCATTGGCGGCCTGCGCGGCAAGGGGCTGGGCACTCGCCTGGCCGCCCCCTTCCGTATGCTGCATGCCGTCTGGCAGGCCGGGCGACTACTGCGACGCCATCGACCCGCGCTGGTCATCGGCATGGGCGGTTTTGCCGCCGGCCCGGGAGGGCTGGCTGCGTGGCTGGCGCGCCGCCCGCTGGTGATCCACGAACAGAACGCCATTGCCGGGCTGACCAACCGCGTCCTCGCCCGCCTGACCCGCGTGACGCTGGCCGCCTATCCGAAGGCCTTCGGCCGCGCCCTGCCGTCAAGCTGCGTGGTGGGTAACCCGGTGCGATCGGCCATCGCGGCCCTGCCGGACCCGGCGACCCGTTTCGCGGGCCGCGAGGCGCCGGTGCGCGTGCTGGTCCTCGGCGGCAGTTTGGGCGCCCAGGCGCTGAATGAGGCCGTGCCCCAGGCCCTGGCGCGCATCAGCCAGCGCACCGACCTGGCCGTTCGTCACCAGGCGGGCCCACGCCACCTGGAGCAGGCGAGAGTCCATTACGAGGCGGCCGACTGGGGCGCCGACAGCCGTCACGAGGTATCGGGCTATATCGATGACATGGCCGAGGCCTTCGGTTGGGCGGATTTCGTCATCGCCCGGGCGGGCGCCATGACCGTCGCCGAGATCGCCGCTGCCGGTGTCGGCGCGCTGTTCGTGCCGTTCCCGCATGCCGTCGACGATCACCAGCGATTCAACGCCGCCTGGCTGGTGGATCAGGGCGCGGCGCGGTTGCTCAACCAGCGCGAGGCGGACGTTGACACCCTGGCACGTCTGCTCGGTCCCTTGCTGGCCGACCGAGCGGCGCTGCTCGACATGGCGAGCCGTGCCCGCGCGGCGGCCGTGCCGGATAGCACCGCTCGGATCGCCGCGATTTGCGAGGACGTGATCGCCGAGCGGACCAAGAATAAACAACCTGGGGAGGGCCGGTAATGGAAGCAATCACAGCCGATTTTGCCCCGGTCGCGCAGGTGCGCATGCGCAAGGTGCGCCACCTGCACTTCGTCGGCATCGGCGGGGCGGGCATGAGCGGTATCGCCGAGGTACTGCACACCCTGGGCTTCGTGGTGTCCGGCTCGGACATGAACGAATCGCCGGTCGTCCAGCATCTGCGCGAGCTGGGCATCGAGGTGTTCATCGGGCACGCCGCGGCGAACCTCGCCGGGTCCGACGTGCTGGTGGTCTCGACCGCTATTGCTGCGGACAATCCGGAACTGGTCGCCGCGCACGAACGCCGGCTGCCGGTGGTGCGTCGCGCCGAGATGCTGGCCGAGATCATGCGTTTCCGGATCGGTCTGGCCGTCGCCGGCACCCACGGCAAGACCACTACCACCTCGCTGCTCGCCGCGATCATGGCCGAGGCCGGTCTCGATCCGACCTACGTGATCGGCGGCAAGTTGCTTTCCAGCGCCTCGAACGCGCGTCTCGGACGGGGTGAATACCTGCTGGCCGAGGCCGACGAGTCGGATGCCTCGTTCCTGCACCTGCAGCCGCACGTCGCGGTGGTCACCAACATCGATGCCGATCATCTCGAGACCTACGACAACGATTTCTCGCGACTGCTGGATCATTTCGTCGAATTCCTGCACAACCTGCCGTTCTACGGCCTGGCGGTGCTCTGCGCCGATGATCACCACACGATGGGCATCGTCGAACGGGTGGGGCGTCAGGTGCTGACCTACGGCATCGATGAGCCGGCCGACGTGCGCGCCACGGCCATCCAGAGCGATGGTTTTGAATCGAGATTCGACGTCAGTCTGCCGGGCGGCGAGTCGTGGCATTGCCGATTGGCGATGCCGGGCCGGCACAACATCCTCAACGCGCTGGCGGCGATCACGGTGGCCCATGACCTCGGGATCGACGGCAAGGCGATCGTGCGGGCACTGGCCGGGTTCAAGGGCGTCGGTCGTCGCCTCGAACGCCGTGGCTCGCTCGCCTTCACCCAAGGCCGCCGGATGCTGCTTGATGACTATGGCCATCACCCGCGCGAGGTCGCTGCGACCCTGGCCGCGGTGCGCGATGCCTGGCCGGATGAGCCGCTGCTCTTGATCTTCCAGCCGCATCGATACACCCGGACGCGTGACCTGTTCGAGGACTTCGTCGAGGTGCTCTCGCAGGTCGACCAGCTGATCCTGATGGAGGTCTACGCCGCCGGCCAGCAGCCGATCGCGGGTGCCGACGGTCGCAGCCTGGCACGAGCGATTCGCGCCCGCGGCCAGGTCGACCCGGTCTTCGTTTCCGAGCCCGCCCAGGTGGTCGAGGTGATCGACGACATGGTGGGGGACAACGGCATCGTGTTGACGCTGGGTGCCGGCAATGTCGGCAGCCTGCCGGGTCTGTTGCTGGAGCACTGGGGGGACCGGTCATGAGCGAGCGGACACAGGCCCTTGGTCGCGTGATGGTGCTGATGGGCGGTTGGTCGGCCGAGCGTGACGTTTCGCTGGCCAGCGGTCGGGCCGTCCACGAGGCATTGCTCTCCGCTGGGGTGGATGCGATCGGCGTCGATCTCGATCGCGCCGCTGCCCAGGAACTGGGCCATCGCCTGGTGGCCGAGCGGATCGACCGGGTCTTTATCGCCTTGCACGGTCGTGGTGGCGAGGACGGTCAGGTCCAGGCATTGCTGGAACTGGCCGAGGTGCCCTACACCGGCAGCGGCATGGCCGCCTCGGCGGTCGGCATGGACAAGGTGATGTGCAAGCGCATCTGGCAGGGCGCGGGTCTGGACACGCCCGCCTTCTCCGTGGTCGACAGCCTGGCCGCGGCCCGCGAAGCCGCCGAGTCGATGGGCTGGCCGGTGATCATCAAGCCGACGGCAGACGGCTCGAGCGTGGGCGTGAGCAAGGTCGATGAACCGGCGGGCGTCGAACAGGCGTTCCGCGAGGCCGCCCTCCACGGCGAGGTGATGGTCGAGCAGTTCATCGCGGGGGGCGAGTACACCGTCGCGATCCTCGGTGAGCAGAGCCTTCCGGCGATCCGTATCGAGGCGAGCGCCGAGCATGCCTTCTACGACTACCAGGCCAAGTACGAGGCCGAGGACACCGGCTACCGGATCCCCTGTGGCCTCCCGGACGAGGAAGAGGCCCGGCTGGCCGAGGTCGCCCGGACGGCCTTTGGCCTGATCGGCGCCCGTGGTTGGGGCCGAGTGGATTTCATGCACGACGCCGAGGGGCGTCACTGGTTGATCGAGGTGAACACGGTCCCCGGGATGACCAGTCATTCGCTCGTGCCCATGGCCGCCCGTGCGGTAGGCGTGGACTTTCCGGGGCTGTGTGTCGCGATTCTCGAACAGACCCTGGTCAACCCCGCCAACCTAGTCAACCCGGATGAGGCGTCCACGGGAGGTGAGTCGGCTGATGGAGCGATTTGATGACAACGCGACGAGCCTCCCGAGTACGGCCCCGCGGACCGAGCTGGCACGACCGCTGGACTGTATTCGTCACTGGCCTGCGGGTGGCGTTGCGCTGGGCCTGGCGGATCGGCCTGTGGCTGGCCTTTGTCGCCGCAGTGGCGCTGGTCTCGCAACGGGTCTGGCTCAAGCTCCAGTCGCCGGTGGCGGCACTGGAGATCGACGGAACCAACCGTTTTGTCACCGAAGAGCAGGTGCGACAGGAACTCTGGCCGGCTCTCGGGCAGGGCATCTGGGCGGTGGATATCACGGCGTTGCGCGAGCGACTGCTGAACGACGGCTGGCTTACCGAGGTGCGTATCACCCGGCAATGGCCGGACCGACTGTTGGTGAGCCTGCAGACCCATCAGCCGATCGCCGCCTGGAACGAGGAGCGACTGCTGAGTGCGGCGGGTGTGGTGTTCGCGCCGCAGCGGCGTCCGGTCGATCTACGCTTGCCGAGGCTGGCCGGTCCCACCGGCAGCCAGTGGACCGTCTGGGAGCGCTACACGAGCCTCAAGCCGGTGCTTGCCGGCGTAGGGATGGAGCTGACCGGCGTGGCCATGAGCCCGCGCGGCTCGTTGAGTCTGTCGCTCGCCTCCGGGGCGGTGATCCAGACCGGGCAGGAATCGCTGGAGGCGCGCCTGCAGCGACTTCTCGACGTCTATCCGGACACGCTCGCGGGGAAGATGGATCAGGTCGAGCGGATCGACCTGCGCTACAGCAACGGTTTTGCCGTGGCGTGGCGCAACACGGACGACGAAACAAACAACAAGACAACACAAAACTGACAACAGGGATGGTAGGGGAGTTCTGCACGATTCGATGGCGCCTCTGGCTCGCGGATTTGTTCGCCAAGACGCCGTGTCGAAGGCGGGCTCATTGCCCGGCGAGGGGCGGCAACGTCGAGTGCGGGCAAATCCGCGAGCCCCATCGGGGCGGGCCGCCAAGGACCCATTTGCGGCGTTGCAGTCCTTGTAAAGGACCACCGTCATTCACGGCGGACTGCGCCTTGCAACTGGGCCCTTGGCGGTCCCGCAGAGGCACTATCGAATCGTGCAGAGTTCCCCTCGGGAGCCAGGAACGATCGGAAACCATGGCAATCAAGGGCAGAAACAGAGCATGAGCGCGTTGAGAAAAGGAGAGCGGGAGTTCGTTGTCGGACTCGACATCGGCACCAGCAAGGTGGCGGCCCTCGTTGGCGAATGCGACGGCGACGGGCGGTTGAGCCTGATCGGCTATGGCTCGCATCCGACCAACAAGGGGCTGCGGCGGGGCTCGGTGGTCGATATCGAATCCACGTCGATGGCGATCCGCCGCGCGATCGACGGGGCGAGCGCCTTGTCGGACTGTGAGATCGGCTCGGCCTGGGTGGGTGTAGCCGGCGATCACGTGCGCAGCATGGATTCGCAGGGGATGACTGGCACCGGTGGGCGAGAGATCACCGACGCCGACGTCAAGCAGGTGATCCAGTCGGCCCGGGCGGTCAAGATCCCCGACGGCCAGCAGATCCTGCACTGCGAGCCGCAGGAATTCCGTATCGACGGTCAGGACGGTATCCGCAAACCGCAGGGCATGAGCGGCCATCGGCTCGAGGCGAACGTGCACATTGTCACCTCGGCGGCAAACAACGTGCAGAACGTGATCAAGTGCGTCGAGCGCTGTGACGTGCATGTCGAGGGCACCATCCTCGAGCCGATAGCCGCCGCCCGCGCCGTGCTCAACGACGATGAGCGCGAACTCGGGGTGGTGCTGATCGACATCGGCGGTGGCACTACGGATATCGCCATCTACACGGGTGGGGCGCTGCGCTACGCCGCCGTGCTGCCGATTGCCGGCGAGCAGATCACCAACGATCTGTCCTACGGCCTGACCACGCCGCCGACCGAGGCGGAAAAGATCAAGATCAACCACGCCAACCTGGGCGCACTGGACGAGCGTGAGGCCTCGCGCGCCATCGAGGTGCCGGGGGTTTCCGGCCGGCCGCCGCGGCGTATCCCGCAGGAGACGATGATGCGCATCGTCCGCCCGCGGGTGGAGGAGCTCCTCTCCTATGTGCAGGAGGAGATCCGCCAGTCGGGCTGCCAGAACCTGGTGAATGCCGGCGTGGTGCTGACCGGCGGCACGGCGCAGATGCCGGGCTTTGTCGAATTGGCCGAAGACTTTCTGCAGATGCCGGCCCGACTGGGCACGCCCCAGGGCGTGGTCGGCAATCTGGATGCCTTGGGAGACCCGGCGAACGCCGCCGGGATCGGCTTGATGCTGCACGGGCTGGAACAGGCCCGCGAACAAACGGCCCATGGACCGTCAATGGCCCATGGAAATGTTCTGGAACGGCTCAAGGGCTGGTTCCGTGATCACCTTTGATTTACACCACTTATCTGAACGCCACGCGAGAGAAGGAGACGACATCATGAGCAACTGGACAATGGCCGAAATGCAGACCGAAAGCGCTAAGATCAAGGTCATCGGCGTTGGTGGGGGCGGCGGTAACGCCGTGGCCCACATGGTCATGCAACACATCGAGGGTATCGAGTACATCAGTGCCAACACCGATGCCCAGGCGCTTGTGAAGAGCAACGCGCCGTCGCAACTGCAGATCGGGGCGAACATCACCAAGGGTCTGGGTGCGGGTGCCGACCCGGAACTGGGCCGCCAGGCCGCCCTCGAGGACCGCGAGCAGATCCAGGAGGCGATCAGTGATGCCAACATGCTGTTCATCACCACCGGCATGGGTGGTGGCACCGGCACCGGTGCAGCGCCGGTGATCGCGCAGATCGCTCGTGACATGAACATCCTCACCGTGGCGGTGGTCACCCGGCCGTTCTCCTTCGAGGGCAAGAAGCGCACGAGCGTGGCCATGGAGGGCATTCAGGAGCTCGAGGACAACGTCGACTCGCTGATCGTGATCCCCAACGACCAGCTCACCGCGGTGATGGGCAAGCAGGCCGCTCTGCGTGATGCCTTTGCCGCCGCTAACGAGGTGCTGTTCACCGCCGTGGCCGGCATCTCCGAGCTGATCACCCGTCCGGGCGAGATCAACCTCGATTTTGCCGACGTGCGCGCGATCATGACCGAGAAGGGCACCGCGATGATGGGCACCGGTGTCGGTACCGGCGACAACCGTGCCGCCGAGGCCGCCGAGGCGGCCATCCACAGCCCGCTGCTGGACGACATCAACCTCACCGGCGCCGAGGGCATCCTGGTGAACGTGACGTCCAACGGCGATCTGTCGATCGGCGAGTTCATGGAGATCGGCGAGATGGTCCAGTCGCTGGCCGGCGACGAGGCCGTGGTCAAGGTGGGCACGGCGGTCGACGACGAGCTCGACGGGCAGCTGCGGGTCACGCTGGTGGCTACCGGGCTGTCACGCAACAAGAACGTGACCGCCGAGTCGCGCAAGCCGCGTGTGGTGATCGACAACGCTCGCCGCGAGGAACCGAACGAGCCCAGCGAGCCGCCGCGTGCCGAGGCCCAACAGGCCTACGCCGGCACGGCGCATCGCGGCAACACCGCGATCAACCTCGATACCATCGACATCCCGTCGTTCCTGCGCCACCAGGCGGACTGAATGACGGCCCGGTCGAGAGACCGGGGTGGCAACTCGCGAGGTGCCCTAAAGGCCCCAGGACTTACGTCCGGGGCCTTTTGCTTTGGTCGGGTTCTGATTGCCTCAGCCGTTGGGCAGTAACTGGACGACCCGCATCGACAGGTGCTGGTCGATCCAACTGCGTCGCTGCGGATCGAATTGCGCGGTGAAGAACAGCAGGCCGAGTGTCGCCAGACTGAGCACGCCGAAGCCAAAGCGCGCCAGCATCGGCGCAACACAGTTGCCATCGTGCTCGCGTATCAGCAGCAGGCGCCAGACCTTCATGCCGGGGGTCTGTCCGAACCGACACCAGAAAAACAGGAAGTAGGCCGCGATCCACGCCAGCAGGTAGAGCCGAAACAGCCACTGGATCGGTCCTTCCGGCGGGACGGGCTCCCCGCCGGTGAACACCAGTGCGATGAACGTGGCCAGGATCACCACGGCGATGACGAACAGCGTGTCGTAGAACAGCGCCGCGGCCCGTCGCCACAGCGGGGCGGTTCGGGCGGGGCGCCCGGGTGGCTTGGGCGTGTCGTGTGCGCTGGAGTCGGTCATTTGTTCGCCTTGGCGGCCTCGGGCAGGGCGATGTCCTGCAGGATGGCGTCGATCGTGTGCAGCCGGTCCGACAGGCTCGGCATGTCCCGGTTAAAGCGCAGGGTATCGGCCGACAGTCGATAGGTGTCCGGGGCGGCCTGCACGGCGGCGACCAGCTTGGCCGGATCGACGCGGGCATTCTCGCCGAAGATCAGGCGGCCGCCGCGCGCCGTGAGCTCCGCCTTGATGATGCCGAGTCGTCGGGCGCGGATGCGCAGCCGGTGGGTTTCGACCAGGGCGACCACCGGCTCGGGCAGCAGCCCGAAGCGGTCGATGAGCTCCACCTTGAGCTCGTCGAGCGCCTCGTTGTCCGTCGCTGTCGACAGGCGCTTGTAGAGCGTTAGGCGGGTGTGGACGTCGTTGACGAAGTCCTCGGGGATCAGCGCGGGCTCGCCAAGGTCGACCTCGGTGTTCACGTTTTGCATCGGGGCGTCGAGTGCCGGTTCGCGGCCCTGGCGTATGGCGGCGACTGCCCGGTCGAGCAGCTGCATGTAGTAGCGGTAGCCGACCTCGTGCATCTGCCCGGACTGCCCCGAGCCCAGCAGCTCGCCGGCGCCGCGGATCTCGAGATCGTGGGTGGAGAGCGTGAAGCCCACGCCCAGGTCCTCGAGTGCGGCGATGGCCTCGAGCCGCTTCTGCGCATCCGGGGTCAGTTGCCCCGGCTCCGGGGTGATCAGGTAGGCGTAGGCCCGGTGATGCGAACGGCCCACCCGGCCGCGTAGCTGGTGGAGCTGGGCCAGGCCGAACTTGTCGGCGCGGTGGATCAGGATGGTGTTGGCCGTGGGGATGTCGATCCCCGACTCGATGATGGTGGTCGACACCAGCACATTGAATCGCTGGTGGTAGAAGTCCGACATCACCTGCTCCAGCCCGCGCTCGCCCATCTGCCCGTGCGCCACGCCGATCCGTGCCTCCGGGACGATCTCCTCGACCAGGCGGGCCATGCGATCGATGCTCTTGACCTCGTTGTGCAGGAAGTACACCTGCCCGCCGCGCTTGAGTTCCCGCTGGATCGCCTCGCGGATCTGCACCTCGTCCCAGCGCAGGATCACGGTCTTGACCGCCAGGCGCTCGCGCGGCGGGGTGGCGATGATCGAGAGATCCCGGATCCCCGAAAGCGCCATGTTGAGGGTGCGCGGGATGGGCGTGGCGGTCAGTGTCAGCAGGTCGACCTCGGCGCGCAGGGCCTTGAGGCGTTCCTTGTCGCGCACGCCGAAGCGTTGCTCCTCGTCGATGATGACCAGCCCGAGGTTGGCGAACTCGGGCGAATCGCGCAGCAGCTTGTGCGTACCGATGACGATATCGATCTTGCCGGCCTTGATTCGCTCGCGCAGCTCCGCGGTCTTCTTGCCGCCCGACAGGCGCGACAGGCTCTCGATGGTCACCGGCCAGTTGGCGAAGCGGTCGCGGAAGTTGCGCAGGTGCTGCTCGGCCAACAGCGTGGTGGGGACCAGCACCGCGACCTGGGTGTGGTTTTCGACCGCGACGAAGGCCGCGCGCATCGCCACCTCGGTCTTGCCGAAGCCCACATCGCCGCAGACGACGCGGTCCATCGGCTGGCCGGCCGCCATGTCGATCAGGACCTGCTCGATGACCAGCCGCTGGTCATCGGTCGGCTCGAAGGCGAATTCCTCGGCGAACTGGTGATAGTCGGCCTCGTCGGCCTTGAGCGAGGTGCCCTTGCGCGCCGCCCGGCGGGCGTGGACGTCCAGCAGCTCGGCGGCGACGTCGTGCACCTGTTGGGCGGCGCGCCTTTTCGCCTTCTCCCATTGCCCGGAGCCTAGCCGGTGCAGCGGGGCGGTGTCCTCGGCGCCGCCGGTGTAGCGCGAGATCCGCTCGAGGCTGGAGACCGGCACGTAGAGCTTGTCGTCGTCGGCGTAGGTCAGCAGCAGGTATTCCTGCGGCTGGTCGTTCATCTCCAGCGTGATCAGCCCCTGGAAGCGGCCCACGCCATGATCCTCATGGACGACCGGCGCGCCGATGGCGAGATCGTCGAGGTTCTGGATGATCGCATCGGCGTCCCGGCCGCGGCGCGACTTGGCGCGTCGTTGTGCGACCCGCTCGGCGAACAGGTTGGTCTCGCTGATTACCGCCACCGGCCGGTCGGCGGTCGGCAGGATCGCGCCATGCTCGAGTTCGGCCACCGCGATGGTCACCGGCGCCTTGTCGGCCTCGTCCCAACCCTGGATGCCGAGCGGTTTCAGGCCGGCGGCGTTCGTCTGCTCGACCAGGGCCTGTCGACGACCGCTGCTCTCGGCGACCAGCAGGGTGTGGCCGTCGAACGCGCGCACGAATTCGGCCAGCCGCTCGATCACGGCCGGTTGGGCGGCACTGCCGGCCGTCAGGTCGGGCAGCGGTCGGTCGCCGATGTCGGCGGCTTGAGGGAAACGATCGTCCGAGCCGGCCACCAGCTGCCAGCGGGGCAGGCGTTTGATCTTCTCGCCGAACTCGTCCGGTGTCTGGTAGAGCGCCTCGGGGGCAAGGATGGGGTGATCGATGTCACCGGAACGCTGGGCGAAGCGCTCGCTGGTCTCGTCGACGAAGCCCTCGATCGCCTGTTCGACCCCGTCGAACAGCAGCAGCCGTGCCGAGTCCGGCAGGAAGTCGAACAGCGTCGCGGTCGAGTCGAAGAACAGCGGCAGGTAGCTCTCGATGCCGGCCGGCACCAGCCCTTCCGAGACCTGCCGGTAGATCGGGGCGCTGGTCGGGTCGCCGTGAAAGGTATTGCGCCAGTTCTGGCGGAAGGTGGCGATGCCCTTGTCGGTCAGTGGGTATTCGCGGGCCGGCAGCAGGGTGATGGCATCGACCGTTTCGGTGGAGCGCTGCGATTCCGGGTCGAAATGGCGCAGGGTCTCGATCTCGTCGTCGAACAGATCGATGCGCACCGGCTCGTCGGCGCCCATCGGAAAGACATCGATCAGTCCGCCGCGCAGGGCGTATTCGCCGTGTTGCTCGACGGTTGAGACCAGGCTGTAGCCGGCCGCTGTTAGCTGGTGGCGGTAGGCCTCGCGGTCCAGGCGCTGCCCGACCTCCAGCACCATGCCCTGGCCGGTGACGAAGGCCGGTGGCGGCAGGCGCTGGAGCAGGGTGGGCGCGGCGATCAGGGTCAGTCCCCGGGATTCGCCGGGGAGTCGCCACAGCCGCGAGAGCCGGTCGGAGATCAGATCCTGGTGCGGCGAGAAGCGATCATAGGGCAGGACTTCCCAGTCGGGGAAGACGCTCGACTCGACGCCCAGAAATGCCAGCGCGGCGCGGGTGTCGTTGACCGCCCGACTGTCGGGCAACACGGCGAGTACCGGCCGGTCCGCGGCGACGGTCGCCAGACGCGTGGCCAGCGCACGGCCGAGTTCGGTGTGCACGCGCAGGTAGATCGGGTCGCGGTGATCGGCGGGCTGGGCGATGGACTGCTTGGCGTCGCTCATTGAATTGGCTGCGGATCGTGGTCGAGGCGGACCCTGCTGGGGCCAGCGTGTATCGATGTGGTCGATTTGGGAGGCGCGATTGTCACCCATTTGCCGCGCGCCTGCACGATTGCCGACGGTAGCGGCGGGGGTAAGGGTTACGGAAACAAAAAAATGCGGGCCGGAGCCCGCATTCCTTGGCAGCGTGGCCGCTGCCTCGCACCGATCCCGATCGGATCAGGCGCGTACGTCAATCATGCTGCCAGGACCGCCATCCTGCTGATCGTCCCCGGCACGGTTCTGTGCCGCAGCCGTCGGCTCGCCGCCGTTGACTCGGTTCTCCACGGGGTTCTCGACCGGCGTGTTGCGCGTCTGAGCGCTCGGGTTGGCCGTCTGCTGATTCGACGGTGTCGAGAGCATGCCGTCGGCTGCCGCGATATTGCTGTAGCCGCTGTCCACATTGCCCATCATGTCGCTTGCCTCCCCTGATATCGGGATCAGGTATCTGTCATCCGTCGTTCCATCTTAGTGAAATTCCGGCACATTTCCAATGTTGTCCGCTCGACTGTCAGTCAGACCGGCCGGTCAGTAGCAGTTGTTCGGCGGTGTCGAGGGTTTCCGGGGAGCCGTACAGGGTCAGCACGTCGCCTTCCTGGAGCTCGACATCCTCGCTGGGGCTCTCGCCGCGGATGCCGTGGCGATTGATGGCGTCGACCACGACGTTGTCGTGATCGGTCAGCAGGGCGCCGAGCCGCTTGCCGATCGCTGCTGCCCCCGGTACCAGCGCGACGTTCTTGAGGGTGCGCGGCGCGAGCAGGGTGAAATCGTTCTCGTCCCGGGCGCGGTCACCGTGGAAGGTGTGGCGTAGTGGGGCGTAATCGGCCTGACGGATTTCCTGGATCTGGCGGAGGATCTTTGCCAGCGGCACGTTGAGCGTGCGCAGCACGTGACCACCCAGCGCGAGGCTCATCTCGTAGACCGAGGCGACCACCTCGGTGGCCCCGGCCGCATAGATGCGGTCGAGGTGCTCGTCGGTGCGGGTGCGCACGATCACCGGGATGTCGCGGTTGTGGCCGCGGATCACCTCGATGGTCTTGATGGTGGAGGCATCGTCGAGGTGGCTCATTACCACGGCGCGCGCACGGTCAAGGCCGGCCGACTGCAGGATATCCAGGTGGGTGGAGTTGCCGAAATACACCCGCAGCGCCGCCTCGTTGGCCTGCTGGACGATGTCGGGATCGACCTCGATCGCGGTGTAGTCGATGCCTTCGCTCTCGAGCAGGCGGGCGACGTTCTGGCCGACCCGGCCGAAACCGCAGATGAGCACGTGCTGGGAGACGTCGCTGGCATCGGCGCGCACCTCGATGTTGTGCTCGCGCCGGCTTTTCGCATAACCCGGTACCAGCCGCTTGGCGATCGCGCCGTTGTACTTGACCAGGATCGGCGTGAGCACCATCGAGAAGATCACCGTGCCCAGCACGATCTGGTGCTCCATGTCGGTCATCAGGTCGGGGCTGGCGATCGAGAGCATGGCAAAGCCGAACTCACCCCCCTGGGCCAGGACCAGCCCCGAGCGCAGGGCCACACCGGGTGCCTCCCCCATCGCCCGGCCGATCAGGAAGATGATCGCCAACTTGGCGAAGATCAGCAGGGCCAGGAACATCAGTACCCAGTGGCCGATCTCGCCCAGGCCGCCGACGTCGAGCATCATGCCGATGGTGATGAAGAACAGCCCCAGCAGCACGTCGCGGAACGGACGGATGTCGGCCTCGATCTGGTGCTTGTACTGGGTCTCGGACAGGGCGATGCCGGCCAGGAATGCGCCCAGTTCCCAGGACAGGCCCGCGGTGTTGGTCAGCCAGCCGGCGCCCAGCACGGTCAGTAGCACCGCCAGGGTGAACAGTTCGGCCGAGCGGGACTTGGCGATCTCGCGAAATAGCGGCCGCAGTACCCAGCGGCCGCCGAAGAACAGGATGATGGCGGCGAGTACGCCCGCGGCCAGTGTCAGCGTGATCTCGAGGGTCAGGTTGCCCGCGTCGCCCGCCGGTCCGGACACGCCCAGTACCGGGATGACGATCAGGAAGGGGATGACCGCGATGTCCTGGAACAGCAAGATGCCGACGGCATTGTTGCCGTGTCGGGAATTGACCTCCAGTTGCTCGCCCAGCTGGCGGATGACGATCGCCGTCGAGGAGACGGTCATCACCCCGGCCAGCGTGAAGGCCGCGGCCGGGGAAAAGCCCATCAGCAACGCCGTCCCGCCGGTGATCACGGCGGTGAGCAGCACCTGTGCCCCGCCCATGCCGACGACCGCCCGGCGCATCGCGATCAGTCGCGACAGCGAGAATTCCAGCCCGAGCATGAACAGCAGGAACACCACGCCGAACTCGGCGATCAGGTGGATGTCGTGAATGTCCTTGACTAGCCCGAGTGCGTGCGGTCCCGCGACCATGCCAACGGCGAGAAAGCCGAGGATCGCCGGCAGGTTCAGACGGCGCAGGGCGACCACGGCGACGACCGAGATCAGCAACAGTGTCAGCAGGATGCCCATGGTGTCGACTGGCATGGGGTGTCTCGTTCCTTGAAATGGGCGGGGTGGCGCGGCGGCGCTCGCGGCGTGAACGATCAGCGAGCTAACAGGCGCCCATGTTTTATCACAACTTGTTCGGCAACTCGCTTGGCGACTCGCTCGGGCGGTTCGCACCGGCCGCTTCGTCGAGCCAGCGCGTGAATACCGAGCGCGGATATTCCTCGGCTCCCAGTCCGAGCAGGTGCTCGGTGGTGAACTGGGCGTCGAGAAACTCGATCGGACCCCAGGCGCCGTCGACCAGGATGGCGGCCAGCGCGAACTTCGAGGCGTTGGGCGCGCGGCTGAACATGGACTCGCCGAAGGCTGCCCGGCCGATGCGACTGCCGAACAGACCGCCTACCAGGGTGTCTCCCTGCCAGACCTCCACCGAGTGGGCGATGCCGGCGGCATGCAGGTCGATGAAGGCCTGACGCATCGCCGACACGATCCAGGTGCCGGGGTCGCCGCGTCGTGGTCCGGCGCAGCCGTCGACCACCTCGGTGAACGCCGTGTCGACCGTGACCTGGTAGCGCTGCTGACGGCGCCACTTGGCCAGGCTGCGCGAGACGTGAAAGTGCTCGGGGGTGAGCAGCGTGCGCGGATCGGGGCTCCACCAGAGGATCGGGTCACCTTCGGAATACCACGGGAAGATGCCGCGGCGGTAGGCCGCCGCCAGTCGCTCGACCGACAGATCGCCCCCGGCGGCCAGCAAGCCGTTGGGTTCTGTCAGGGCACTGGTGACCGGCGGGAACGCCCACGGATCCGGCCCGAGCAGTGGGATCATCGCTGGGGAGCTTTCCCCGGTTTGGGCAGGTTGAAGTCAGAGTAGCTGGCCCGCGGACGGAACAGCACGGCGATGTGACCGACTGTCTGCACCAGGGTCGCCTTGGTCGCCTCGGTGATCGCGTCGATGATCTCGCGCTTCTCGTCGCGCTCGACCCCCGGGACCCGAACCTTGATCAGCTCGTGGATCTCGAGTGCCTGCTCGATTTCCAGGAGTACTGCCTCGGTCAGGCCGTTCTGGCCGAGGAGTACCACGGGTTTCAGGTGGTGTGCTTCGGCACGAAGATACTGTCGCTGGCGGGCGGTAAGGTCCATGTCGTCGGGGTTCTCCGGGAATCAGGGAGGCGGCTGTGTGAAATCACACATTGCAACGCCGTGGATGACCCGGCAGTTTACCGCTCTGGACACTCACGGACCAATGACCGACACCATGTTGCTGCGCGTACTGCCTCTGCCCTTCGTCCTCGTTTGGTTGCTCGTCGGTTGTCAGCCGGCTGTCGAGAACGCCGAAACCAATCCGCTTGCCGGCTACGAGAGCCCCGCGCCACTGGTGCTGCGTGCGCCCGAGGCGCCCATGCCCGTGCCCGGGGTGGTGCTCGAAGGTGTGGACGGCCCCGTGGATACCTCGGCGCTGTTTGCCGGGCGCTGGACCCTGCTCTACGTGGGCTACAGTTTTTGCCCCGACATCTGCCCGACCGAACTGGGTCAGCTATCCCGAATCCTGCCGGCGTTGCAGGAGCGTTTGCCTGAATTTGACTGGCAGGTGGTGTTTCTCTCGGTCGACCCGGAGCGCGACACGCCCGCCCACCTGGCGAAGTACACCGCGTTCTTCTCCGAGGAGTTCGTGCCGGTGACCGGATCGCGCGAGGGGATCGACGCGGTCACCGCCGCGGTGAAGGCGGGTTATCGCATCGGTGAGCATGCACCGGGCGAACGACGCTACAGTGTCGATCACGACACCGGTTTTCGCCTGATCGACCCGCAGGGACGCATGCTTGCCCTGTTGCCCGGCCCGCATCACTCCGACCGGGTCGTCACGATGATCCAATCATTCCTAGCTGAGGTACGCCCCGAATGAAACGTCTTTCCTTCCTGATCGCCGCCGCGTTCGCCGCCGTGGTGACGCTCCCGGCCTCGGCTGCCGAACTGGAGGTGCGTGAGCCAACGGTGGTGCTGGCCCCGCCGGGTGCCTACGCCACGGCCGCGTTCATGGAGCTGCGTAACGCCAGCGAGGCGCCCGTGAACGTGGTCGGGGCCGACGCGCCCGGCTTCGAGACGGTGGAGCTGCATCGATCGTTCAATGAGGACGGCATGCATCGGATGGTGCGCCAGGAGCGCATCCAGGTGCCAGCCGGCGAGTCGGTTTCGCTTGCGCCCGGTGGGCTCCACATCATGCTGATCGGTCCCGAGCAGGCACCAACCGAAGGTCAGCGCATCCCCATCGAATTGCGCTTCGATGATGGCAGCAGGCAGACGGTCGATGCCGTGGTGCGCCCGCGAGAGGCGCGGCCCGCCGGGCATGACCACGGCGACGGCGGCCATCACTCTCATTGAGGCCGGGCTAAGGCCAAGCTCACCCCGTCGGCTATCCGATCGACGTTCGTTGCGGCGTGGCGGCTTCGTGAACCTGGCCGACCGTTCGATAGCCGTGATTTGGGTCGCCGGGGGCGATAGGGGATAATCCCGCTCCCTTGTAACGTCCTACCCGGAGGCCTCATGGCGCGGTCGGTCAGCAGCAAACGATGGCTCACCGAGCATTTTCGCGACGAGTTCGTGCAGAAGGCCCAGCGCGAGGGCTGGCGTTCGCGCGCCGTCTACAAGCTGATCGAGCTTAACGAGCGCGACCGCTTCCTGCGTCCGGGCATGACGGTGGTCGACCTGGGCGCCGCGCCGGGCGGCTGGACCCAGTACGCCGCCCAGATAGTCGGGAGTAAGGGACACGTCTTTGCCCTCGACCTGTTGCCGATGGATCAATTTGCCGATGCCACGGTGTTACAGGGCGATTTCTCCGAGGACGCCGTCTTGCACGAATTGGAGGCGGCCTTGGGCGAGAGCGACGTTGATCTTGTGCTTTCCGACATGGCCCCCAACATGAGTGGGGTGGACTCGGTCGACATTCCCCGCTCGATGTATCTCGCGGAACTTGCACTGGATTTCTGTGATCGAATGCTCAGGCCGAAAGGCGCGTTCGTCACCAAGCTGTTCCAGGGCGAGGGGTTCGACGAGTACGTCAAGGAGGCGCGTCAGCACTTCGATCGCGTGGTGGTGCGCAAGCCAAAGGCCTCTCGGCCACGCTCGCGAGAGGTCTATCTGGTGGCAACCGGCAAGCGCGTGAGATAAGGTTGTCGGAACAATATTCGATTCATTGATTTGCCAGGGCAGGCGGGCATCGAGGGTGTCCGCCTGTTTGCGGCTGTACGCAGAGGTGTTGCGTTGAACGATTTGACCAAGAACATCCTGATCTGGGTGGTAATCGCGATCGTGCTGATGACAGTGTTCAACAGCTTCGATCAACGCGCGACCACCACGAGTGCGGTGCCGTACTCACAGTTCATTCAGGACGTGAAGAGCGGGCGCGTCGACTCGGTCACCATCGAAGGTCAGACCATCAAGGGCACCTCCGGCACGGGCACTCGCTTCGAGACCTACAGCCCGGAAACGGACAACCGTGCCCTGGTCGGTGACCTGCTCAACAACAACGTGGCGATCAACGCCAAGCCGCCGGAGAAGCCGTCGCTGCTGATGACGATCTTCATCCAGTGGTTCCCGTTCATCCTGCTGATCGCGATCTGGATCTTCTTCATGCGCCAGATGCAGGGCGGCGGTGGCCGCGGGGCGATGAGCTTCGGCAAGTCCAAGGCCAAGCTGATGAGCGAGGACCAGGTCAAGGTCACCTTCGGTGATGTGGCCGGTGCCGACGAGGCCAAGGAAGAGGTGGTCGAGCTGGTCGACTTCCTCAAGGATCCGGGCAAGTTCCAGCGCCTGGGTGGCAGCATCCCGCGCGGCGTGCTGATGGTCGGCCCGCCGGGCACCGGCAAGACCCTGCTGGCCAAGGCCGTTGCCGGCGAGGCCAAGGTGCCGTTCTTCTCGATCTCCGGTTCGGATTTCGTCGAGATGTTCGTCGGCGTGGGTGCCTCGCGCGTTCGTGACATGTTCGAGCAGGCGAAGAAGCAAGCGCCCTGCATCATCTTTATCGACGAGATCGACGCGGTCGGTCGTCATCGCGGCTCCGGGATGGGCGGTGGTCACGACGAGCGCGAGCAGACCCTCAACCAGTTGTTGGTCGAGATGGACGGCTTCGACGGCAACGAGGGCGTGATCGTGGTCGCGGCGACCAACCGCGCCGACGTGCTCGACAAGGCGTTGCTGCGTCCCGGTCGTTTCGACCGCCAGGTGGTGGTCGGCCTGCCGGATGTGCGCGGCCGTGAACAGATCCTCAACGTCCACCTGCGCAAGGTGCCGGCGGCCAAGGACGTCGAACCGTCACTGATCGCCCGCGGCACGCCGGGCTTCTCGGGCGCGGATCTCGCCAACCTGGTCAACGAGGCCGCGTTGTTCGCGGCACGGTCGAACAAGTCGGACGTGACCATGGCCGACCTCGAACGCGCCAAGGACAAGATCATCATGGGCGCCGAAAGGAAGTCCATGGTGATGAGCGAGGACGAGAAGAAACTGACTGCCTACCACGAGGCGGGTCACGCGATCGTCGGTCGCCTGGTGCCGGAACACGATCCGGTCTATAAGGTCTCGATCATCCCGCGCGGTCGGGCCTTGGGCATCACCATGTTCCTGCCCGATCAGGACCGCTACAGCTATTCCAAGCGCAAGCTCGAGTCGAACATCTCCAGCCTGTTTGGCGGGCGTATTGCCGAGGAGTTGATCTTCGGTGACGAGGCGGTGACCACCGGGGCCTCCAACGACATCGAGCGCGCCACGGAACTCGCGCGCAACATGGTCACCAAGTGGGGCATGTCCGACAAGCTCGGCACGCTCTACTACTCCGAGGACGATGGCGACCCGTTCATGGGGCGTCAGGCCTCGGGCGGCCATTTCTCCGACGAGACCAAGGAAGTAATCGACGTCGAGATCAAGGACGTGATCGACCGCAACTTCCAGCGTTGCCGCCAGATTCTGGTCGAGAACATGGACATACTGCACGCCATGTCCGAGGCGTTGATGACGTACGAGACGATCGATGCCGGCCAGATCGACGACCTGATGGAGCGTCGTCCGGTGCGTGAACCCGAGGACTGGGGCGAGCGTGGCTCCGGTACGGGTAACCAGCCGCCGAGCTCGGGCACCCACATCGACACCACCGATGACGAGATCGAGGACGACGAGCCCGCTCGCGACGAGGGCGGGTCGGATGACGACGAGCATCCCGAGTCCGATGATGACGGCAAGCGCACGCCCAGTGGCGATCCGCTGGGAGGCCCGCGCGGCGGATGACGGGGGCCCCGCGCGCCTGTCCGGACTGGCGGCAGACGGGACGCCCGCTGATCATGGGCATCCTCAATGCCACGCCGGACTCGTTTTCCGATGGGGGTCGTTTCGATACCGTCGAACGGGCGGTCGAGGCGGCACAGGCAATGATCGAGGCGGGTGCCGACCTGATCGACGTGGGCGGTGAGTCGACGCGCCCCGGCGCCTCGCCGGTTGCCGAAGAGGAGGAGCTGGCCCGCGTCATTCCCGTGATCGAAGCCCTGGCGTCGCGTTTCGATTGCCCCTTGTCGGTGGACACCAGTTCCCCGGTGGTGATGAGTCGCGCGGTCGAGGCGGGCGCCTGCCTGATCAACGATGTGCGGGCGCTGACCCGGCCGGGTGCCGTCGAGGCCGCCGCCGCGAGTGGTGCCACCGTGTGCGTAATGCACATGCGCGGCGAGCCCGGCGACATGGCGGCACACACGGACTACGGCGACGTGGTGACCGAGGTGATCGACTACCTCTCCGAGCGAATGGGTTGCCTGCGTGCAGCGGGGATCCCGGCCGACCGTATCGTGGTGGATCCGGGGTTCGGGTTTGCCAAGACCCACGAGCAGAATTTTGCCTTGCTGCGTCGCCTTGAAGAACTTGCGCGACTGGACGCGCCGATCCTGGTGGGCATGTCGCGCAAGCGCATGATTGGCGAGGCCACCGGGCAGTCGGTCGAACGGCGTGCCGTTGGCAGTGCGGCGGCGGCCCTGCTGGCCGCGGAACGCGGGGCCGCGGTGCTCCGCGTTCACGATGTCGAGGCCACGCGTGACGCGTTGTCGGTTTGGCGGGCCATGCGCGTGGCATGACTCGGGCCGTCGCAAATGCACAAAGCCTGGCTTTTAAGCCATAAAAGCGTTTGCCTTGGAACGAATTAGGATTTTCTGATATTTTGCCCGGCGGGGTTAATTTGGTTGACTTGAAATCACCGCCAATCCGCCGGACCGCCGTTTTCCGATGTCGCTGACATCGTGGTGTTTTCTGCCCGGCGGATGCCGCGGGGTGCAACAGTTGAGAGAAGAATCATGAAACAGATGCGTCGTTCACTTATTGCTCTTGCCGCCAGTAGTGCCCTTGCGGCCCCGATGCTGGCTCACGCCGCCGGCGATGTCGCCGCGGGCAAGGAAAAGTACGCCTCCTGCGCGGCCTGTCACGGTGCCGACGGCGGCGGTCAGGGCGGGGCATTCCCGAAACTGACCGGCCTGGGTCAGGACGAGACGGCCAAGAAGCTGGCCGCCTACCGCGACGGTGATCAGGACTACCTCAAGAGCGTTGACCTGGGTGACCGTTTCGGCACCATGGCGCCTAACGCCTCCGGCTTGTCCGATGACGATATCGCCGACCTGGCCGCCTTCATCGCCGACGAGTTCGGTGGTGGCGACGGTGGCGAGGGCGACCAAGCCGCGCAAGCAGAGAGTGGCGACAAGGGCGAGGACAAGGCTGAGGGTGGTCTTGCCAAGGCCGACGTCGAGCGTGGTGGGGCCCTGTATTCCTCTTGCGCCATCTGCCACGGCGAGCAGGGTGAAGGTGGTCACCTGATGAACGCGCCCAAGCTCAAGGGGATGCCGGCTTCCCAGGTTGTCTCCTTGCTGAAGGTGTATCGCAAGGGCACCGAAATGGGGCAGTACTCCTACGCGATGATCCCGCAGGCAACCCACCTGTCCGACGCGGATATCAACAACATCTCTGCCTACGTCGCCACCATCGGCGAAGATCAGGTCATCGAGCAGGAGTGAATCGTCGCCTGAGTCTGGTCGGGTGATCCGGTCGGGCAGAGGGAGCGAATCTTGGACGCCGGCCATGATGCCGGCGTTTTTGTGTTTGCACGCGGGTTGTTGATGTGACCCGGTTGATGATGGCGAGGAGAAAAGAGTGACCAGGGTATTCGGAACCGATGGAGTGCGCGGGGCGGTCGGACAGTGGCCCATGACCCCGGAGTTCGTGCTCAAGCTGGGCTGGGCCGCCGGCAAGGTGCTGGGTGGTCATGGTCGGCGCCGGGTGTTGATCGGCAAGGACACCCGCGTGTCGGGCTACATGTTCGAGTCGGCCCTGGAGTCAGGCTTTTCCGCCGCCGGCGTTGACGTGCGCCTGCTTGGGCCCATGCCGACGCCGGCGATCGCCTATCTGACCCGCACCTTGCGGGCGTCCGCCGGGGTCGTGATCAGCGCGTCCCACAATCCGTTCGACGACAACGGCGTGAAGTTCTTTTCCGCCCATGGGGAGAAGCTGGCGGACGCGGTCGAAGAAGAGATTCAGGCGATGCTCGACCGGGACCTGGAGGTGATCGACAGCCGCCAGTTGGGCAAGGCCGATCGCATCAGCGATGCCGCCGGTCGTTATATCGAGTTCTGCAAGAGCACGGTGCCGATCGGCATGAGCCTCGCGGGTCTGCGCATCGTCGTTGATTGCGCGCACGGGGCGACCTACCAAGTCGCCCCGCGGGTGTTCTCCGAACTGGGCGCGGAGGTCGAGGTCATCGGCGCGACGCCTGACGGGTTCAACATCAACGAAGGGTTCGGCTCGACCCACCCCGAGGCGCTGCAGACTGCCGTACGCGAGACGGGTGCGGACCTCGGCATCGCCTTCGATGGCGATGGCGATCGGGTGGTGATGGTGGATGCCGATGGCATGATCCGGGATGGTGACGAACTGTTGTACGTCATCGCCGCGGGTCGAATCGAGCAGGGCTATGCCGGCGGGGTGGTCGGCACCCTGATGAGCAACCTGGGGCTCGAGCAGGCGATCGAGGAGCTGAACCGGCCGTTCCTGCGTGCCAAGGTGGGCGATCGCCATGTCCATGAGACGCTCCGGCGCGAGCAGTGGTTGTTGGGTGGTGAGTCCTCCGGTCATTTGCTGTGCCTGGATCGCCACACGACGGGCGATGGTATCGTCGCCGCGTTGCAAGTGTTGGCCGAGATGGCGCGTCGCGAGCGATCACTGACCGAGCTGCTCGAACCGATGACCGTGTTGCCGCAGACGCTGGTCAACGTGCGCATCGAGCGCCCGCTGTCGCTGGAAGACCCGGTGGTTGTCGAGGCCGTGGCCGCAGCCGAGCGCGAACTTGCCGGGCGTGGTCGCGTGTTGCTGCGTCCGTCGGGGACCGAGCCCTTGATTCGTGTGATGGTCGAGGGGGACTCCCGAGAGCAGGTGCGTGAGGTCGCCGAGGGCCTGGCCGACGTCGTGCGGCGTTACGCGGCGGTCTGACGGGCTGCCCACAACGAGTCGTCCTGTTCTTGGCCCGGTCGAATGCGGCGGTTCCGTCTCGGGGCGTTCTCCCGTATAATCCGCGCGCCGGGGCCGTGACTTGATCACGCTGTCCCGGAAATTCCACACGCCCATCAAGATGGCAGCGCGGGGTGCCCAACGGTTCGGCCGGGGTTGCGCTGTCAGATGTGGCGGAGGCCTAACCCAATATAATCAGGTAGTTACCAATGGCTAAAATTACGATGCGTCAGATGATCGAGGCCGGTGTCCACTTCGGTCACCAGACTCGATACTGGAACCCGGGCATGGCGCCCTACATCTTCGGTCAGCGCAACCGGATCCACATCGTCAACCTGGAAAAGACGCTGCCGATGTTCGAGGACGCCTTGAACTACGTCGGCAAGCTGGCGGGTAACGGTGGCAAGATCATGTTCGTCGGCACCAAGCGTTCGGCCCGTGACCTGATCGAGCAGGAAGCCAAGCGCTGCGGCATGCCGTACGTCAATCACCGCTGGCTCGGCGGCATGATGACCAACTTCCGCACCGTTCGTGCCTCCATCCGTCGCCTCAAGACGCTGCAGCAGATGGAAGAGGACGGCAGTCTGGCCAAGCTGGTCAAGAAAGAAGCCCTCGAGACGACCCGTGAGCGCGCCAAGCTGGAGCGCTCGATCGGTGGTATCCAGGACATGGAGCGCCTCCCGGACGCCCTGTTCGTCATCGACGTCGGTCACGAAGACATCGCCATCAAGGAAGCCAAGAAGCTGGGCATCCCGGTCGTGGCCGTGGTCGATACCAACAACAGCGCTCAGGGCGTCGACTACGTCATCCCGGGTAACGATGACGCCATCCGCGCCATCCAGTTGTACACCGGCGCCGTTGCCGACGCGGTGCTGGACGCCAAGGGTGCGACCAGCGTCAGCGAATCGGATTTCGTCGAAGTCGCTGACGAGGAAGAAGCGGCCAAGTAATCGCCGCTTGGAGCGGGGTGGCCGATTTGGTCGCTCCGCTGCAGATTTCTGAACAACGGGTCGCCTGACCCGTTGTTTTTGTACTAGACAGTTTCGGGAGAAGACAGCTCATGGCAATTACTGCCTCTCTGGTCAAAGAACTCCGCGAGCGCACCGGCTCGGGGATGATGGAGTGCAAGAAGGCACTGGTCGAGACCGACGGCGACATCGAGGCCGCGATCGAGCAGATGCGCAAGAGCGGTCTGGCCAAGGCTGACAAGAAGGCCGGCCGCGTTGCCGCCGAAGGCCAGGTCGCCATCGCGCTGAGCGACGACCGCAAGTCGGCCGCGATGGTCGAAATCAATTCCGAGACCGATTTCGTCTCCAAGGGCGATGATTTCACCGGCTTTGCCAGTGCGGTTGCCGAGCGTGTCCTGGCCGACGACCCGGCCGACATGGACGCCGTCAATGCCCTCGAGGTCGATGGCGAGAAGGCCGACGATCGCCGCAAGGCCCTGGTTGCCAAGCTGGGCGAGAACATCCAGATGCGTCGTTTCGTGCGCTTGGCGACCAGCGGCGTCATCGGCGCCTACCGTCACGGCGAGCGCATCGGCGTATTGGTCGAACTCGAGGGTGGCAGCGAGGAGCTGGCGCGCGATCTCGCCATGCACGTGGCGGCGACCAAGCCGAGCTGTGTCGATGAGTCGCAGGTCGACGAGGACACCGTCGAGAAGGAGCGCGAGATCTTCCGCGCCCAGGCAGCCGAATCCGGCAAGCCGCCGGAGATTGTCGAGAAGATGATCGACGGTCGGATCCGCAAGTTCCTCGCGGAGATCACCCTCGTCGGTCAGCCGTTCGTCAAGGACCCCGACCAGACCGTCGGTCAACTCCTCAAGAAGGAGGGCGCCAAGGTGGTTCGCTTCGAGCGCATGGAGGTCGGCGAAGGCATCGAGAAAGCGGAAGGCGACTTCGCCGCCGAAGTGATGGCGCAGGTCAAGGGGGGCTGATCCCCTCGCCGAAAAGCCGGGCATGCCCCGGCTTTTTTTTGAATCGCGGAATTTCCGCCTAAGCCCCGTCGTCCGGTTCCACGCGAGTGGGCGTCACTCGACGGGGTTTACGCAGGAATATCCGAGAAGCCGCCGCGCCCCGGCGCGAGCGGCCTGTCCCACGCAAGCTCACAGCCCACAGGTGAACGAAATGCAAGCTGCCGGCTCTCCCCGTTATCGACGTGTTCTGCTCAAACTCAGCGGCGAGGCGCTGATGGGTGACCAGTCATTCGGGATCGACCCGGCGGTGATCAGTCGCCTCGGTGCAGATATCCAGTCACTCAAGGATCAGGGGGTCGAGGTGGCCGTGGTCGTCGGCGGTGGCAACATCTTCCGTGGCGAAGGCCTGGCCGGCGGCGGCATGGATCGCGTGACCGGCGACCAGATGGGCATGCTGGCGACCGTGATGAACGGCCTGGCGATGCAGGACGTGCTCGAGCAGCTTGGGCTCAAGGTGCGTGTCATGTCGGCCGTGTCGATTCACGCGGTGTGCGAGGACTACATTCGTCGTCGTGCGATTCGTCATCTGGAAAAAGGACGGGTGGTCGTTCTGGTCGGCGGGACGGGCAATCCGTTCTTCACTACCGACTCCGGCGCCAGTCTGCGGGCAGCGGAAATCAATGCCGATCTGATGATCAAGGCGACCAAGGTGGACGGAGTCTACAGTGCCGACCCGACCCTGGATGCCAATGCGGAACGCTACGATCATTTGACGTACAATGCCGTGCTCGACCAGCGGCTGGGCGTCATGGACGCTACCGCGATCGTGATGTGCCGCGATCAGCAGATGCCGCTGATGGTCGTTGACATCAATGAGCCGGGGAACCTGGTGCGCGCCGTCGCCGGCGAAGCCGTGGGGACCCTGGTGACAGCGGAGAACGAAAAGAATGATTGACGACATCGTCAAAGACGCCCGCTCGCGCATGAACAAGAGCATCGAGGCGCTCAAGGGCGAGCTTTCCAAGATCCGCACCGGGCGGGCGCATATCAGCGTGCTCGATCATATCCACGTGGAGTACTACGGCAGCGACGTGCCGCTTTCCCAGGTCGCCAGGCTGTCGGCCGAGGATTCGCGCACCTTGGCGGTCACCCCGTGGGAGAAGGACATGGTGGGCAAGATCGAGAAGGCGATCATGACCTCCGATCTGGGCTTCAACCCGTCGACCGCGGGTACCGTGATCCGTATTCCGATGCCGCCGCTTACCGAAGAGCGTCGTCGCGACCTGGGCAAGGTGGTCCGCAACGAGGGCGAGAACGCCAAGATCGCCATTCGCAATGTCCGTCGCGATGCCAACAACGATCTCAAGGGCTTTCTCAAGGAGAAGGACATCTCCGAGGATGACGAGCGCCGCGGTCAGGACATCATCCAGAAGGTGACCGACGAACGGGTCGCCGAAGTGGACCAGCTCGTGGCGGATAAAGAAAAAGAGCTGATGGAAGTCTGAGGCGACGTGCGGGCGGGTAGCCACGACCACGACACGGCGCCGGAGATCGATCCGGCGCGCCTGCCGCGCCACGTCGCAATCGTCATGGACGGGAATGGACGCTGGGCCCGGGCGCGTCACCTGCCGCGCACCGTCGGTCATCAACGGGGGCGGCGCGCGGTGCGCGCCACCATCCGCGCGGCCATGCGCCGCGGGGTGCCGCTCCTCACCCTGTTTGCCTTCTCCTCCGAGAACTGGAAACGTCCGGTTGATGAGGTCGATGCGTTGATGAAGCTGTTCATCAACGCGCTCGAGAAGGAGCTCGACGAACTTGACGAGAATGGCGTACGCCTGACCTTCATCGGTGAGCGTTCGCGCCTGGATGCCTCGGTGCGAAGGCTCATGGAGGCCGCCGAGGCGCGCACGGCTGGCAACGATCGTCTCCAGCTGCAGATTGCCGTGAGCTACGGCGGCCAGTGGGACATCCTGCAGGCCGCTCGGCAGCTGGCCGAACGTCACGCCCGGTCCCCGCTGGCGCTCGACGACCCCGAGACGCTGCACTCGGCCTTCGAGACCGGGCTGGCCACGGCCGGCCAACCGCCGGTCGACCTGTTCATCCGCACCGGCGGGGAACGCCGGCTGAGCAATTTCCTCCTCTGGCAGGCCGCCTACGCCGAGCTCTATTTCATCGACGTGCTCTGGCCGCTATTCGACGAGAGCGAATTCGATCGCGCCTTGACCTGGTTCGCCGGGCGGGAGCGTCGCTTTGGTCGCGTCGACTCCAACGAGGCAAACCAATGACCGGCACACCGTTGCGTCTGCTTACCGGGACGATCGCCGGCCTGGTCTCGCTGGCCGTCATCCTTCTCGCCCCCGAACGCGTGTTTGCCGGCCTGACCCTGGTCTTACTGGGCTGGGCGGCCGTCGAATGGTTTCGGCTCTGCGGTCTTGCTCCCTGTCAGATCTGGCCCTGGGTGCTGGTGACCGTTGCCCTGGCGGTGGGGTGGCAGTGGGGCTGGCCTGCCGATCAACGGGTGTGGCTGATGCTCGCCGCCGCGCTCGTCTGGACAGTCCTGTTCGCGGCACAACTGCGTTATCGCCGCCGGCAGCCCCCGACGCGGCCGTTCTGGCAACGCCGTTTGACGGGGTTGCTGATCCTGCCCCTGTTCTGGGTGGCGCTGGTGGACGTGCATGCCGCTCCGCATGGCGAGTGGTTGCTGGTGTTCGGGATCCTCGTGGTCGTCGTGGCCGATTCGCTGGCGTATTTCGCCGGGCGGGCCTTCGGCCGGCACAAGCTCGCGCCGATGATCAGTCCGGGCAAATCCATCGAGGGTGCGGTCGGCGGGGTGGCCGGCGTGGCCGTGCTTGCCGCGATCGGGGCGTTATTGCCGCTGTTTGCGGCCACGCCGAGCTGGCTTCTGGCCGTCTGGTGCGTGCTGGTCGCGCTGGCATCGGTGGGCGGGGATCTGGAGGAATCGCGTCTCAAGCGCGAGGCGGGGGTCAAGGACAGCGGTCACGTACTGCCGGGTCACGGCGGGGCGCTCGACCGGCTCGACGGCCAGTTTGCTGCCATGCCCCTGTGGTGGCTGGGGCTGTGGCAGATGCAGTTGCTGGGAGGCTGACATGGTGCAGACCCGCATCGGTATCTTCGGCTCGACCGGCAGCATCGGTACGAGCACCCTGGACGTGCTCGCCCGTCACCCGGAACGATTCTCCGTCGACGTGCTCGTGGCCCACTCGCGAGTCGACACCCTGTTCGAACAGATCAAGCGATTTCGTCCGGCGACGGTCGGGTTGGTCGATGCCGACCGGCGCGCGGCGCTCGAAGAGCGGCTCGCCGGTCTGCCCGTCGCGCAGCGACCGATTGTGGTGGTTGGGCAGGCGGCCGTGGACGAGTTGGCCGGCGACGCGTCGCTCGATACGGTCGTGGCGGCCGTCGTCGGGACCGCGGGTCTGGGTTCGACCTGGAATGCACTGGCCGCCGGCAAGCGGGTGCTGCTGGCGAACAAGGAATCCCTGGTCGCCGCCGGCGAGCTGATGCTCGACGTGGCGCGCCGTGCCGGGGCGACGCTGCTGCCGATCGACAGCGAGCACAACGCCATCTTCCAGTGCCTGCCGGCCGACCAGGCCGCCGTGGTGGGGCGTGCCGGGCTGGTGGGTGACGGCGATGAAATCGAGCGGCTGGTGTTGACCGCCTCCGGCGGGCCATTCCGCGAGCGGCCGCTGGCCGACTTCGCAGCGATCACCCCCGAGCAGGCCTGCGCGCACCCGAACTGGTCGATGGGCCGCAAGATCTCGGTCGACTCGGCCACCATGATGAACAAGGGGCTCGAGGTGATCGAGGCGGCGCGGCTGTTCGGGGTCTCCGCCGATCGCATCGAGGTGCTGGTGCATCCCGAATCGGTGATCCACTCGATGGTACGCTTCGTCGACGGCTCGGTGATCGCCGAGCTGGGCGAGCCGGACATGCGCACCCCCATTGCCCACGCGCTGGCCTGGCCGGAGCGTATCGAATCGGGGGTCGCGCCGCTGGATTTCGGTGCGCTGGCCGGGCTGCATTTCGAAGCGCCGGATCCCGAACGCTTTCCCGCCCTGCGCCTGGCCTTCGAGGCCCTGGCCGCCGGTGGGGCCATGCCCCTGGTCATGAATGCCGCCAACGAGGTCGCCGTCGCCGCCTTCCTCGAGCGTCGAATCGGCTTTATGGACATCCCGGCCGCGCTCCAGGCTGCCATGACGCACTTTGCCGGCGATGCCACCTCCGGTCCGCCCGAAAGCATCGAAGCGGTGTTGGCCGCGGATCGGGAGGTGCGGACATGGGCCGCGTCATGGTGCCGGACGCGCGCTAGCGGCGCGGCGGGTGGGGACTGAACGATGGAAATTCTTCTCAGCGTGGTCGGTTTTCTGCTGACCATCGGCATCCTGGTCGCCTTCCACGAGTACGGCCATTTCTGGGTGGCACGCCGCCTGGGTGTGCGGGTGCTCACCTATTCGCTGGGCTTCGGGCGGGCGATTTTCTCCACCCGTCGTGGCCCGGAATCGATCGAGTACCGCGTCGGTCTGTTCCCGCTGGGTGGCTACGTGCGCATGCTCGACGAGCGGGAAGGGCCGGTCGATCCAGCCGAGCGCCACCGCGCCTTCAATCGCCAGTCGTTGAAGGTGCGGGCCGCTGTCGTGGCCGCCGGCCCGGCGGCCAACGTGGTGCTTGCGCTGGTGTTCTGGTGGCTGATGTTCATGGTGGGCACCCAGGGCGTGTTGCCCAAGGTCGGCGATCTGGGTGACGAGTCGCGCCTTGCCGCGGCGGGGCTGCAGGAGGGCGACATCATCCGTGCCGTGGACGACGACCCGGTGATCACCCTCTCGGATCTGCGTTTGTCGCTGCTCAACGGCGCGATCGAGCAGCAACAGTTGCCGATCACCATCGAACGCGATGGTGGCCGCCAGGAGGTGACGCTCGATCTGCGCGAACTCGACCCGTTGGGCGGGGAGATCGGCCGACAGCCCACCGATATCCTCGAGCGGGTGGGTTTCGCGCTCTGGCGAGCGCCGGCTCATGCCGAGATTGCCGAGGTTCAGCCCGATTCGCCTGCCATGGCCGCTGGGCTTGAGGTCGGTTCACGGATTGTTGCGATCGACGGGCGCGAATACCGTGACCCCTGGGCGTTGATCGAGGTGATTAGTGCCCGAGCGGGCGAATCGACCCGATTGACCATCGAGACGGATGCCGGCCGTGACGACGTGGTTGTCACGCCGCGGCCCACGGAGGTGAAAGGCGAAACCGTCGGGCGGATCGGCGTCGCATTGGCCGCGCGCCCGCTCGACCCCAAGGCGTCCGAGTCGATGTTCCTGCTGGAACGCGCCGGGCCGGTCGAGGCCATGGGGCTTGCCGTCGAGCGCAGCTGGGAGATGACCACGTTGACGCTGTCGGTATTCCACCGGTTGCTGACGGGCGAGGCGAGCATCGCCAACCTGTCCGGGCCGGTCGCCATCGCCGAGTATGCCGGCAAGAGCCTGTTGCTGGGGTTGTCGACCTTCCTCGGTTTTCTCGCCCTGGTCAGTCTTTCGCTGGCCATTCTCAACCTGCTGCCGATTCCGATGCTCGATGGCGGGCACCTGCTTCTCTATGCCATCGAGGCGATCAAGGGCGGGCCGGTTGGCGCCGCTTTCGAGGAAGCCTTCGCCCGCCTGGGCATTCTGTTGCTCGGGCTACTGATGGTGGTGGTCTTCTACAACGACATTGCGCGGTTGATGCACTAGCCCCGCTTGGGCCACAATACCCCGGCTTTACCCTTGTGCCGGGTCGGCGAGTCGGCCGCGCCGCGGCCGGACTCCCGAGTTCCAATCCATCCGCCTGACCAGGAAAGCCTTTCGGCATGACCATCACCCAACGCTGCACCTCCCTGGCGCTTGCCGCGCTGCTTCTCTTGCCAACGCTGGCACAGGCATTCGAAATCACCGACATCCGCGTCGAGGGTCTGCGGACCATCTCCCCGGGCACGGTGTTCACCTACATCCCGTACGAGGTCGGCGACGACTTCCAGGCCGGCGACAGTACGCGCGTGGTCGAGGCGTTGTACGACACCGGCTTTTTCAAGGACGTCCAAGTGGGACGGGCCCCGGACGACGCGCTGTTGATCCGGTTGCAAGAACGCCCGACTATCACGGCGCTGGAAGTCAACGGCAATGACAAGGTCGAGACCGAAAAGCTGCAGGAAGCCTTGAAGTCGATCGGGCTGGTCCAAGGGCGGGTGCTTGACCAGCGGGCGCTGGACAAGATGCAGACCGAACTGCAGCGCGTCTATTACAGCCTGGGTCAGTACGGTGTGCAGATTGAGACCGAGGTCGAGGAGCTCGAGGACAATCGCGTCTTCGTCAATATCGAGATCTACGAGGGCAAGCCGGCCTCCATCCGGCGCGTGCGGATCATCGGCAATGAGGACTTCGACGAGGATGAACTGCTCGGGGAGTTCGAGATCGGCCCGGTGTCCTGGTGGCGTTTCTGGTCGAATGCCGACCAGTATTCCAAGCAGAAGCTGTCGGCGGACCTCGAGCGTCTGCGTTCGTTCTACCTTGACCGTGGCTACCTCAAGTTCGCGGTGGACTCCACCCAGGTGACCATCACGCCGGACAAGAAGGACATCGAGGTGGTGGTCAACATCACCGAAGGTGAGCGCTACACCGTCACGGACGTGACCTACAGCGGCAATATGCTACTCAACGAGGAGACCCTCGAGGAGTTGACGCAAGTCGAGGTGGGCGAGTACTTCAA
>JAGXGL010000047.1 GCA_024636755.1 Guyparkeria sp.
GCGATCGGCCTTGATGCCGAAGAAGTTGTTGCTCGCCTCGCCACCTCCGTCATGCGGCACATGCTTGCCCCAGCCGGTTTCCAGCGCCGACTGGGCCACCAACACCTTCGCCGAGACACCCAACTTGTCGGCCGCCTCGCGGGCATGCGGCAGGATGGCCTCGACGAACCGCTCCGGTGATTCCCAGTAGGCCGGCTGTTTCGTGCCACCAGTCGCCTCTGACGATCCCAGTGCGGCTAGCCGTTCCTTGGTCGGCCCCGGCTGCGCCAACTGCTTGTCGTCCGTGGGGGTGCCTTCGGCGTCCTTGTCTTTCTGCATCCAGGCATGCGGGCGCAGGGTCCACTCGGAGGCGTCGGGCAACGGGTAGGCACGCGGTGCCTGTTCGACCACGCCCCCGTTCTCGGCGATCTTCAGCGGGAACCCCTCCGATGGCCGCTCACCGTCCATGCCGGCCGCCTGCTTGGACAGCTGACGCTCGATCATCTCGGCCAGCCCGATGCCACCGGCGCGGCTGGAGAGCTTCTGCGCGATCTCCTGATCGAACATGCCCTCGAAGGTCTTGGTCTGCTCGCTGTTGAACAGGCCGTCGCGCGGCGTGGCCTCGCGCATCGATTGCAGCATCATCTTGACGAACTGCGTCTCGAACTGGGAGGCGACCTGCTTGAGCGCCTGCCCCGGATCCTTGCCGGCCTGGGCCTTGAGCTGGTTGAGCCCCTGGAAGTCGGTGTACGAGTGAATTTGTGCGGGATTGACCATCACGTCACCTCAGATCACGATCAATTGGGCCTTGAGCGCCCCGGCGCTTTTGAGCGCCTGCAGGATGGCGACCAGGTCCGATGGTGAGGCGCCGACGGCATTGATCGCCTTGACAATGTCGTTGAGCTTCACGCCCGGATCGAACACGAACGCGGGATTGTTCGCCTCCTGCACGGCGACATCCGACTCCGGAGTGACGACTGTCTCGCCCTCGCCGAACGGGGCAGGCTGGGAGACGTTGAGGCTCTCGTCCACCGTCACCGTCAGGTTGCCGTGCGAGACGGCGGCGGCCTCGATGCGCACGTTCTGACCGATCACGACCGTGCCACTACGCGAGTTGACCACCACGCGGGCCGGCCCCTCGCCGGGCTGGAACTCGACGTTTTCCAGTACCGACATGAACCCGACGCGCTGATCGGGCGAGTCCGGCGCACGGATCTTGACCGTGCCCCCGTCGATCGCCTCGGCCACGCCCCCGCCGAGCATCGCGTTGATTGCCTCTTCCATGCGGCGAGCCGTGGTGAAATCGGGCTGATGCAGGTTGAGGAACACCGCCCCGGCACCGCCCATCTTGCTCGGCACGCTGCGCTCGACGGTCGCCCCGTTGGGGACACGTCCAACCGTGGGAATGTTGATGGTCACGCGTGAGCCATCACGCCCTGAGGCATCCAGCCCACCGACGATCAGGCTGCCCTGGGCAACGGCATAGATATTGTCGTCCGCGCCCTTCAACGGCGTCAGCAAAAGCTCACCACCCCGCAGGCTATCGGCGTTACCGATCGACGAAACCGTGACGTCTATCGCCTGCCCGGGCTTGGCGAACGGCGGCAGATCGGCAGTGACCATGACCGCCGCGACATTGTTCAACTGCACGTTGCCACCATCGGGGGACAACCCCTGACGCTCGAGCATGTTCTGGATGCTCTGACGGGTGAACGGCACCTGGGTGGTCTGATCGCCGGTACCGGCCAGGCCGACCACGATGCCGTAGCCAAGCAGCTGGTTGTCGCGCACGCCGGCGAAGCTCGCCACGTCCTTGATGCGTTCGGCGCCTGCCAATGGGGAGAAGGTCACCGCGCCGGCTGCGAGCAACAGGGGGAGCAGGCCGACGAGAAACGCTCGAATGTGTGTGTTGATGTTCATGCGTCCCACCATCAGAAGGGGAAGATCGGGCTATTGAAGAAGCGCGCCATCCAGCCCATGTTGTTCGATTCGTTGATCACGCCCTCACCGCCGTAGGCGATCTGGGCATTCGCGACCCGCGAGGACATGACGGTGTTGTCCGCCGCGATGTCCTGCGGTCGAACCATCCCGGCCAGCTTGATGAACTCGCTGCCCTGGTTGATCCCGATCCACTTCTGGCCACGAATCACCAGATTGCCGTTGGAAAGCACGCGGGCCACCGTGACGGTAATCTGACCGTTGAGGGTGTTTTGCTGGCTGCTGGCCCCGTCGCCGGCAAAGTCGCGCTCGCCGGTGATCTGCGCGTTGAGCCGTTCGATTGCCGGCCCGGTCAGCCCCAGAATGTTCGGCGGGGTAATCGCCGTCTCCTGGCTCTTGCCGGTCGAGGTCTGCGCGCTCTTGGAGGCCTGCATGCGCTCTTCGAGAAGCACCGTCAGGATGTCGCCCACCCGGTATGGCCGCGAGTCGGCGAACATGTTGTCCACCTGCCCCGTCTGGAAGATCGCGCCGTTGCTCTGCACCGGGTTGTGCTCGGATGCTTCCGGCGGCATGGCGGGATTGAACTGCGGATCGGGTTTGATCGGCGGCTGACTGGCGCAGCCGGCCAGCAGCGCGAACGCGACCAGCAACGGTGCCCCCAAAAGCGACTGGATTGACGGTTTCATGACGTGCCTCCGTGGATCGGCGTCATCAGACGTTCTGGTTGAGGTACTGGAGCATGCCGTCGGTCGTCGAGATGGCCTTGGAATTCATCTCGTAGGAGCGCTGCGTCTCGATCATGCTGACCAGTTCCTCGACCACGTTGACGTTGGAGCTCTCCAGGGCGCCCTGCTGGACCGAGCCGATGCCGTTGAGCCCCGGGGTACCCAACTGCGGCGCGCCACTGGCACCCGACTCGACGAACAGGTTGTTGCCGATCGGCTGCAGGCCCGCCGGGTTGACGAAGTCCGCCAGCTGGATGTTGCCCAGCTGAACCGGCTCGGCCTGCCCGGCCAGCTGCGCACTGACCGTGCCGTCGGTACCAATCGTGATCGACTGGGCCCCCTGCGGAACGTTGATCGCCGGCTGGACCGGCTGGCCGTTGGCGGACACCAGTTGGCCGTCACTGTTGAGCTGGAAATCGCCGTCACGGGTGTAGGCGATGTTGCCGTCCGGCTGCAGCACCTGGAAAAAACCGCGTCCGTTGACCGCCATGTCCAGGGCATTGTCCGTCTGCTGGAGATTGCCCTGGGTGTGCTGCTTCGCCGTGGCCACGACGCGAACACCGGTGCCGACGTTCAGACCCGTGGGCACTTCGTCCTGCTGGTTGTTCGCCGCGCCGACCTGGCGGTAGTTCTGGTAGATCAGGTCCTCGAAAACGGCCCGATCACGCTTGAAGCCGGTGGTGTTGACGTTGGCGAGGTTGTTGGAAATCACCGACATGCGCGTCTGTTGCGCGTCCAGGCCGGTCTTTGCTGTCCAGAGTGCAGGTGTGGTCATGGTGTCTCTCCCCTAACTGAATTAACCGAGACGCATCAGGCGGTCGGCGGCTTCGCCGTTCTCGTCTGCCGTGCGAATCATTCGGCTCTGTGTTTCGAACATGCGGCCGTACTCGATCATGTTGACCATCGCCTCGACGGCATTGACGTTGCTGCCCTCGAGCACGCCACTGGCCACCTGCACCGCCGCATCGGCCTGCGGCTCCTCGGCGCCTTGGCGAAGGGAGAAGCGGCCATCCCCGCCTTTGGTCAGATCGGCCTGGGCCGGGTTGACCAGTCGGATGCGATCGACCATCGCGGGGGCATTGGCCTGCCCGCCCACCGGGATGATGCTGATGCTGCCGTCGGCATGAATGTCGATCTTCTCGGCCGGGGGAATGGCGATCGGCCCCTCGTTGCCCATCACCGGATCGCCCTGCCCGGTCTGCAACTGGCCGTTGGCCGTCAGGTGAAGATCACCGCGGCGGGTATAGGCCACCCGACCATCCGGCGCTTCCACGGCCATGAACCCCTCGCCCTTGACGGCGACGTCGAGATCCCGACCGGTGGTCATCAAAGGGCCCGCGGAGAAGTCCGCCCCCTTGCCCTGCGCCTCGGT
Source organism: Guyparkeria sp. (assembly GCA_024636755.1). Lineage (GTDB taxonomy): Bacteria > Pseudomonadota > Gammaproteobacteria > Halothiobacillales > Halothiobacillaceae > Guyparkeria. The sequence goes on from JAGXGL010000047.1 coordinate 4,015, forward strand.
ATAGGCCCGCGATGCCTGCCCCGGGCCGTAGACCGGCAAGGTGGCAAAGGCGTCGATATCGGCCTTGAAACCCTGGGTGTTCACGTTCGCCAAATTATTGGCGTTGGTGGCCTGGGCCCGTAATGTCTGCGAGGCACCGCTCATGGCGATATAGGCCAGACGATCCATCACAACACCTCCATCATTCACTGATCAGACAGGGGAAAATGCCCCGATGTCGTGGTTAATGCAGGAGGCGTGCCAGAAAGGGCATCAAAGGCATCAGGAGGAAAGGCGCCGTGATTGAACCACTTGCCGACACAAAAAAGGCGGCCCGCGGGCCGCCTGGTCTGATCGAATGATCGCGGACTAGATCAGCGAATGCCGATAATGGTGTCGCTCAGGGTCTTGTTGGCCTCGATCGCCCGCGAGTTGGCCTGGAAGTTCCGCTGCGCGGTGATCAGGTTGACCAACTCCTGGGTCAGGTCCGTATTCGACGTCTCCAGGGCACCGCCCTGGATCGCACCGAAGGTCCCGGTGCCGGCCTCCCCCGCCAGCGGCTCACCCGAATCAATCGACTCGATCCACTGGTTGTCGCCCACCTGCTTGAGGCCCTGCGGGTTACGGAAGTCGACCAGGGCCACCTTGCCCAGCGCAATATTTTCACCGTTGGTGTAGCTCGCCCGGATCAAACCGTCTGTGCCCACGGAGATGCCGGTCAGCTGCCCGGTGGTATTGCCGTCGGCTGACTGATCGGCAATGTTGAACGGACCATTGTATTGGGTCGAATCCGTTCGGAAGGTCATGGCGATATTCAGATCGGCCGCTCCGGTACCCAAATCCGCTCCGTCTTCAGTCAACGCGACCGGATTGGGCGGATTGGGCGCGTTGGCACCAGTCGTGATCAGATTGCCGCCGGTATCAAAGGTAACGGTCTGTGAGGTGATGACGTTGTCACCGGCATAACCCGGAGAAACGGGTTGATCAGCGATTTGGTAATGGACAGTCCACTGGTTATCGATCCCTCCATTAGTGGCTGGATCATTTTTCACGAAATAGCTGGTCAACGTGGTCGGGTTGCCCAACGAGTCATAAATCCGCTGCGAATTCGCTTGGTTATACGAATCCGGCGTGTCCGGATCGAACGTGGTGACCGGCGGCGTCTGGGCCCCCGCTGGCAGGTTCAGTGACAGGCTCGCCTTGGTGGTCGCCTGCGGCGCACCCGCGGCGACCGGCAACTGGACCGCCGTGGAGGTGGCGAGCGAGGTCGATTGCAATGTCCCGTTCACGTTTACCGGCAGCGCCTTGAGGTATTCGCCCGCTTGATTGACCAGATAACCGTCCTTGTTCACGCCCAGCGCCCCGGCCCGGCTGAAAACCGACTCATTGGAGTCCAGCGACGGCTGGAAAGCGAAGAAGCCCTGGCCGGAAATCGCCAGGTCGAGCGAATTGTCGGTGAACTCGAGGTTGCCCTGCGAGAACTGCTGGGTCACCGCCTGGTTGATGACACCCTGCCCCACGGCGGTCTTGCTGTTACCGAACGCGCTGACCGCGTAGATATCGCCGAATTCAGCTCGTGACTTCTTGAAGCCGGTCGACTTGGCGTTGGCGATGTTGTTCCCCGTCACCGAGAGGTCTTTCTGTGCGGCGTTCAGGCCGCTGATGGAGGTGTTGAACGACATGACTCGTCCTCCGATTAGTTAATGATTTCAACGATATCCGAGAGCTTGACCGAAGACAAACCGTCGAGATTCAATTCCGGACCGTTCTTGGTCACGCCCACGCTGCTGATCACCGCCCCGACGTAGGTCTGGGGCGCCTGCCCTTTTCCATCCACCGTGGCGTTCGCATTCACCTTGTAGTTGCCCTCGGGCGCCATCCGCCCATCCTGCAGCCGCCCATCCCAGGAGAAGGACGGACGATCGGAACCGTTCACCGGCACATCGATGCTCTTGACCACCTGCCCGGTGGCGTTGGTGATCTCGACTGTCATCTTCGATGCCCCACTGGGCACATCGACCGAGCCGAGAATCCCGGAGGGCGCCGTGCTGCCGTCCGCCCGCTGCATGTGGTAAAGCTGAGCGGTGTCCCCCTTGACGAGGGCAGCCTTCCCGACCAGCGACGCGGCCTGCATCACCTGGTTGGACTGCACCGAATTCTCGAATCCGGAAACCGTTTCGTTCAGTTGATTTATCCCTTCGAGCGAGCTGAACTGCGCCATCTGGGCGATGAACTGGGTGTTATCCATCGGCTCGAACGGATCCTGCTGTTCCATCTGCTTGGTCAAGAGCTTGAGGAAATCCGTCTGATCGAGGTTTTTCTTGTCTTCGCCCTTGCCGCTCTTGTTCGCCGCAAGCCCCAGATCGGAATAGATATCATTGGTCACTGAACTGGCCATATCGTGTCTCCTGCCGTTTTACGGCTTACTGCCCCTGCCCCAGTTGCAGCGTGCGCATGGCGAGCTGCTTGGTGGTATCCATCACCTGGACGTTGGTCTGGTACGTGCGCGAGGCCGACAGCATGTTGACCATCTCCTCGACCGGGTTGACGTTCGAGCTGTAGACATAGCCATTCTCGTCCGCCAGCGGATTGCCGGGGTCATGCTTGGGCGCCGGTTGCGCCTGTGACTCGGTGATACCGGCGACTTTCACACCACGACCGCCGTTGGCCTCGAGCACGGTCTGAAAAACGGGATGTCTTGCCTTGTAGGCCTCTTCCGGTGACGAGGCATCGACATTGGCATTCGCCAGGTTCGAGGCCGTGGTATTCAAGCGGGTCGATTGCGCCGCCATCGCCGAAGACGAAATATTGAATACGTCGTACAAGCTCATGATTCACCTGCCTTGACTGAGAAGTTTGGTTCGCGGTCTGCCCGAGCAGGGCCCGCTGGATTGGCCGGACGAAGCGCTATTAACCACTGATCCATCACTGACCACTCAGGGCCTTCTTGATCCCGGCAACGCGACTGTTGAGAAACGAGAGCGTCGTCTGGTAGCCCACCGCATCCTGTGTGAAGCCCACCCGCTCCTTGTCCAGGTCAACGGTATTGCCGTCCAGTGCCGGCGCGTCCGGCACGGAAAAGCCTTCGCGGATCGATGAGGAAGCCCCGCCGCCCATCTGGCGCGGATCCTCGGTCATCAGACGCCCGGCACTCCCGGCCGGTGACGAAGACTTTGTCTGCAAGGCGGTTTCCATCGCCTGGTCGAACGACATCACCCGCGCCTTGTAACCCGGGGTATCGGCATTGGCGATGTTCTCGGCGCGCAACTTGAGATTCCGCTCCTGGAGAATCAGGGCATCGTCGTGGATGCCAAGCAGGCGGTCATTGATGATCGACATGAAAAAACCCTCGACACAATGTCAGTGCCGAGGGTTTATGCGATAAGCGTGCCAGTTTTTGGATGAACGACGGCAAGAGTCGTTCGGTTGGCGTCAACTCTTGAGTCGGTAGGCCGTGCCACCGGTGGGCAATCGCTCGGGGGTGAAACGATCGGAAAGCTGGGTGAGGGATTCAGAGGCGCCAAGGAGGAGGTAGCCGCCCGGCACCAGGGTGTCGGCGATGCGGTCAATGATCTTCGCCTTGGTCTCGCGGGAGAAGTAGATCAGGACATTCCGACAGAAGACCAGGTCGTAACGACGGGACTCGGGGCGCAACTCAAGCAGGTTGCCGACGCGAAACTGCGCCCGGCGGCTGATCTGCGGCGAGACCTTCCAGCCATGCTCGGTCTTGACGAAAAATTGACGCTTTCGCTCCGGGGACAACCCGCGGCCCAGGGAAAGGTCATCGAAGACACCCTGGCGGGCCTTCTCGATCACCACCTCGGAGATGTCGGTACCGACGATCTCCAGATTGAACGGTACCCGTTGCTCCTCGGCAATGATGCTGATCGAAAACGCCTCCTGACCGGTCGAGCAGGCCGCCGACCAGATACGGTAGGTGGATTTCTTCGCGGCGGCCGCCTCGGGGAAGAATTTCTTTTCCAGCGCCGCGAAGGGGTAACCATCACGGAACCAGAGCGTCTCGTTGGTGGTCATGGCGTCGACCACGTCGCGTGCCAGCACGCGATCACGCCGCGAGAGCAGCGTCTCGATCAGCGCCTCCACCGACGCGTGCCCCTGTGATCGGGCCACGCGCGACAGACGGGTTTCCACCAGGTACTGCTTGTCGCGGCTCAGCAAAATGCCGCTGTGCTGCTCCAGGAACGAGCAGAACCGGTCGAAGGTTTCGGCCTTCATGCCGCGGTCAAGCCTCACCCACGACGTGGTGTCCCTCGTGGCGTGACAGGGCCTCGCCCACGACCCGGGCCAGGTCATCCGGATGGAATTTCGGGATAAAGCGATCGGCGCCGACCTGCTTGACCATGCTCTCGTTGAATACACCGGACAACGACGAATGCAGGATGACGTAGATGCCCTTGAGGGCGGAGTCCTGACGAATCAACGAGGTCAGCGTGTAGCCGTCCATCGTGGGCATCTCGATATCCGAAACCACCATGGCCAACCGCTCGAGTTGCTCGGGCTGCTTCTCCTTCCAACGCCGAAGTGTGTCGATCGCCTCCTGACCGTTCTTGGTGACCACCGACTTGAGATGCATCTGCTCGAGGGTGCTTTCCACCTGCTTGCGAGCGACCACCGAGTCGTCGACCACCAGCACCAAATCCGAGCCCTTGGCGACGTCGCCGTACTCGCCGATCACGTCGTCGGAGACGGTATCGGCCACGCCGACGACCCGCGCGAAAATCTGCTCGACATCGATGATCTCGACCAGTTGCTTGTCGATACGGGCCACGGCCGTCAGGAAATTGGAGTTGTTGGTCCCGCTCGGCGGGGTCAGCACTTCCTTCCAGGACAGGTTGACGATCCGGTCGACCGAATGCACCAGGAAACCCTGCACGGCGCGGTTGTACTCGGTAATGATGACGAAGGCGTTATGCACCTGCTCGTCCGTCATGCGCCCCTTGCCGATCGCTTCCGACAGATCGATGACGGTGATCGTGTGGCCGCGTACGTCGGCGATACCGCGGATCGAGCTGTCCGAGTGCGGCACGTCGGTCAGCTTGGGACAACGAATCACCTCGCGGACCTTGAAGACGTTGATCCCAAAGCGCTGGTCGGTGCCCAGACCGAACACCAGAAGCTCCAGACGGTTTCGTCCGGCCAGCTGGGTGCGGGAATCGACTGATGACATCACGTTGCTTTTCACGGCTAGTCCTGTCCTGGTGACACAGAAAGTGGCGGGGAATCTTGGTTATTTCAGACGTCGTATCGGCCCCATTGGCGCAATCTTTAGCATCACACTCAATCCCGACCCACCGGTCAAGCCGATCCGTCCGGTCATGTTCAATGGCTCGGCAACGACGTCGTGTCGCCATGGTAGCGCAGTCGCCCGTGGGTTGCGCCCACACCGCCACCCCGTCCACCCGAAGGTCGGCCGCCGCAGGGAATGGCATAGTAAATGCTTAACCATTTGCCGCAAGCAACCCGAGGCCACGCATTGCATCCCGATGAGTAATTACCGCCCTTTCGCTCGACCAACCGGCAGATCACCCAGAAAGGTCTTGCTGCGTTCGATTATGCTGCTCGCCGCTTGGCTACTGACACCTGTCCTGGCGCAGGCGCAGCCGAGCGACGCGCCCGCCGACTCGCCCGCGTCCGTGCAGGTTCAGGTGAGCCAGGCCATGGAGGCATTCCTGGACGCGCAGGAGGGCGGCAACGGTCAGGTCACCCTGCGAGCCGGGCGTCTCGACCCGAGGCTGCGCCTGGGTGTGTGCGACCAGGCACTGGAAATCAACGAGGGGCGCCCGCTCAATCTCAATCGCGGGCACCAGACGGTAAAGGTCAGTTGCCACGGCAACTCGCCCTGGCGCATCTACGTTCCGGTCGAACTCACCCGGCGCCAGCAGGCGGTGGTCGCCGCCCGACCACTGGCTGCCGGTAACGTGCTCAGCCTCGAGGATCTCGATGTGGCAACCGTGGATGCCAACCGCGCCCGACGCCAGTACTACACCGATCCCGCGGAACTTGTCGGCATGAGGGCGACCCAACCGCTACAGTCGGGTCAATTGGTGACCGCGCATAACCTGGGCATCAACGCCGTGGTCGAGCGGGGCGATTTCGTCTCCATCCAGGTCGGCCATGGCGGGTTCGTGGTGGGCTCGACCGGCGAGGCGCAGGCGCGCGCGGGCGTGGGCCAGCGAGTCAAGGTGAAAAACACCGGCTCGGGCATGGTGATCGAAACGGTCGTCATCGACAGTCGCACCGTCGAGGCGATCGGCCACTAAACCGACGACACAAAATCGACGATGATGGCCCGCTTTCAAAAGTATTTAAGTCGGCGCTAAAGTTTTTCGCCAACCGGCCGATGTTCAAGGGCGACAAGACATTTTGAGTTAACCTAGACGCCTGCCAGCCGGGCCCGTGCCAAGGCGCGGACACATTGTCCGAGACAGGAAGGATCAAGCACCATGGCAAACGAAATCAACGGCTTTGGCCCGCGCAATCTGGGCCCGAATGCGTCGCTGGACTCATCCCGCAACCGGGCCGAGTCCAAGGGCGCGAGCCAGCAAGCAACCGGCAACGCGACGACGGGCATCAAGGAGGATGACGCCGTGACTCTCTCCAGTGGGGCTTCCCAGCTCCAGGAAATGGGCCAGGCGTTGGCCGAATCCGCCCCCTTCGATCAGGGCAAGGTCGATCGCATCAAGGACCTGATCAGTCAAGGCGAGTACCAGGTCGATTCCGGTCGCATCGCCGAGAAGCTGCGCCAATTCGAGACGCTGTAATCGCCTAGGCGATCAGGGCGTCGGCTGAACCCGGCACAAGACACCCCGGCGGGATGACCCGAACCGGGGTGCTTCTATTGGGCGCGGACAATTCGTATGCTCACGCTGACTCCACGGCATCCATGAACATCAGGCAGGAACGCCAAGCAGGCTCTCAAAATGACCCAATTCGATACCCGCGCGCCCGCCGATAGAAACACCTCGTCCACCGACTGGCTGGCCGACATGCTCAAGCCGGCCCGGGCCCTGCTTGACGACCACCAGGCACTCGACGCCCTGCTGCGACGTCAGGAAACCCCGTCACTCGACGAGTTCGACCAGGTCTTTGCCCAGATCCGTGACCACAATCAGGCACTGGCCGAGGCCGAGCAGGCTCGACTGGAGTGGTTGGCGGCCGCAGGCGAGACCGACACGCAAACGGCACTGGAACGCGAGGACGCGTCGGCCCGCGCCACCTGGGAAGAACTGAAGGACATCGCCCGCCGCTTCCGTGACCTCTCGGAGGCCAACCTGATGGCGCTGCGGCGCATCGATCATTTCCTCGGTGAACGGATCGACTTCCTGATCCAGCGCGACGAGCCGGCCGGCTCGCTCTACACCGCCGGCGGCACCGAGCGCAACGCCGGCAATCGTGGCCGAACGCTGGGCGACGCCTGAGAGATCAAGCCTCTCGCTCGAGCAATAGCGAGCGGCTCTCACCCGCCCGCGTTTCGCGGCTCACGACAAACCCATCCGGAAGCCTCAGGGACTCGAGCGCCGCCCCCTCGACAAACACCCGCGCATCCTCGGCCAGCCAGGACGCGTCAGCCAGGGCATCCAGTGCCCCCTGCAGCAAATCCGGCTGACGGAACGGCGGGTCGAGAAAGACCAGATCGATCGGCCCGTCCAGCGTTTCGGGCACCGAAGCCAACCAATGCCGGGCATTCATGGCCCACACCGAGAATCGTTCCGGCGAGGCATCGAGGCGGGCCAGGTTCTCTTCCAGTGCCCCGGCCACCCGCGCCGATCGCTCGACGAATCCCACCCAGGCCGCCCCTCGTGAAAGTGCCTCGATGCCCAGCACGCCGCTGCCGGCAAACAGGTCGAGCACGCGCCATCCCGGCACGCTCTGCCCCAACCAGTTGAACAGCGTCTCGCGCACGCGGTCGGGTGTGGGGCGCAAGTCACGCGCCGATGGAAAGCGCAGGCGCCGGGACCGCCATTCCCCGCCGATAACGCGCACCTGCTCGCCGCGCGCCGGACCTCGCCCCTTGGGGGTACTGGGCATGAAGACTCTCCTTGCCGATCACTGATGGATGATGGGCCGAAGCCCTTTGGCCGCTGCCGGTGGCCCGTGACCGGGGCCGCCGAGCAATGGCTGCATGATAAACTCCGTTGGCGCCACGCGGGGCACCGCTGCGCCCTGCCAATCATCGGCCGCGAACCCAGGTACCATCGATTCCATGTTCGGATTTCTCAAACGCAAGAAGCGCAAGAACGAAGCCGCCGAGGTCCAAGACGAAGCCTCCCAGGAGAGCACCGCGGCCACCAAGGCCGGTGACGCCACCCCTGCCCCGGCCGAACCGACTGCCGACACCAACCTGTCGGCCCCGCCCGCACCTGAGCCGCCGCCCGAAATGGCCCGACCGGCCAAGCCCGCCGTGGCCGACGAAGAACCGGCTGCCGAGCCAGAACCGAATGGTGACAGCCTGCGTCAGGAATCCGTCGCCCAGCCGGCACCCCCCAGCAAAGCGCCCGCCGTGGCGACCTCCAAGCCGGAGCAATCCGGCTCGCTGTTCAGTCGACTGGCCAAGACCCGGTCGGGGCTGACCGAGGGGCTGGGCGATCTGTTCCTCGGCAAGAAACAGATCGACGATGATCTGATCGAGGAACTGGAAACGCGGTTGATCATGGCCGACGTGGGTCAGGCGACGACGGCAGCCCTGATCGCCGAGTTGACCGACGAGGTCAGCCGCAAGCACGTCAACGATCCCGAGCACCTGTTCGAAACCCTCCACCGCCTGATGGTCGAGCGCCTTGAGGCGGCTCAGCCAGCCGAGCCACCGGCACGCCGGCAACCGGGGCGGCCACACGTGATGGTGGTCTGCGGCATCAACGGCGGCGGCAAGACCACCAGCATCGGCAAACTCGCGCATCGCTTCAAGGCCGAGGGTCGTGACGTGACACTGGCCGCTGCGGACACCTTCCGCGCCGCCGCGGTCGAGCAACTGATCAGTTGGGGCGAGCGCAATAATGTGCGCGTGATCGGCGAGCCGGGCCGCGGCGATCCCGCCTCGGTCGCCTTCGACGCCGTGAGCTCGGCCAAGGCGCGCAGCAGCGACCTGTTGATCGTCGACACCGCCGGGCGGTTGCACACACAATCGGGCCTCATGGACGAACTCGGCAAGCTGATCCGCGTGATCTCCAAGGCCGAACCCGAGGCCCCCGACGAGGTGCTGCTGGTGATTGATGCGAGCATCGGTCAGAACGCACTGGTGCAGGCCCGGCAGTTCAACCAGGCCGTGAAGCTCACCGGCCTGATCGTCACCAAGCTCGACGGCACGGCTAAGGGCGGCATCGTGTTCGCGATCGCCGACGAACTCGGCCTGCCGATTCATTTCATCGGCGTGGGCGAGAAGGCCGAGGACCTGCGCCCATTCGAGCCGCGCGCCTTCGTCGATGCCCTGCTCGACCGTCAACCGGACTGAGGCACGGGCGCCTCCAAAACCGTCATGAGCAAGTTCGAGTGCCAGTTCAGAGTGCAAGGAGCCGCGCAGTGAGCGACGAGACATATCAAATTGATAGGCGGATGCAGGCCATCCGTGGCCTGCCTGCTTCGCACGCGCCCCGCACGCCCCGCTTTGCTCCCCGCAAAGCGGTAGGAGCGAACGAGCACGCGACGCCGCAATCGAACGGCGCAATAGGTTTTCGAGGTGCCCGCTGTAATGATTGAGTTCGCCAATGTATCCCGCCGCTACGCCAACGGACAATTCGGCCTGCAGGACATCAACTTCCGTCTGCCCGCCGGTCGAATGGCGTTTCTTACCGGCCATTCCGGGGCCGGCAAGTCGACACTGCTGCGCCTGATACCGGCGCTCGACCGCCCCACCTCGGGCAAGGTGCTGATCGGCGGCTACGATCTCAACAAGATGGGACGGCACCAGTACCCAAAGCTGCGCCGGCAGATCGGCGTGGTGTTCCAGGACCATCACCTGCTGACCGACCGGCCCGTGTACGACAACGTCGCCCTGCCACTGCAGGTCTCCGGCTATTTGCCCGGTGACGTCCGGCGGCGCGTCGATGCCGCGCTCGACAAGGTCGGGCTGCTGGGCCGGCAACGCGCCCGGATCGAGGAGCTCTCCGGCGGCGAGCAACAGCGGGTCAACATCGCCCGGGCGCTGGTCAACCGGCCACGCATTCTCTTGGCCGACGAACCCACCGGTAACCTCGACCCCGAGCTGTCACGCGACATCTTCGACCGCTTCTTCGAATTTCACGCCGTCGGCGTGACCGTGCTGATCGCCAGTCACGACATCGAGCTGCTCAAGCAATACCCCGTGCCGCGTATCGCCCTCAACGAAGGGCGCATCAGCGCCTTCGAGGAGGCCGAATCATGAGCGGGCCGACAACCAGCGACGCTCGCGGCAACAGCGAGAAAAGCCGCCGCCCACTCGCGGCCTGGCGGCGCCATCATCGCCAGTGCCTGCGCGGCGCCTTTGCGCGACTGATCCGCCGCCCGGTCGGCGCCTGGGCAACCATCCTGGTACTGGGCGTGGTGCTCAGCCTGCCGGCCCTGGTGATGACCCTTGGCCACCAGGTCGAGCGACTGGGCGCCATCTGGATGAGCGATGCCGCCCGCATGGACATCTACCTCGCCACCGATACCGACGAGGACGCACGCGGGACGCTACGCGACTGGCTCGACCGACAGGCCACCGTGGCCGAGCAGCGCGTCATCCCGCCCGCGGAGGGTCTGGCGGCACTGACCGAACGACTGCACATCGATGGCATGGACGCACTCGAGTCCAATCCGTTGCCCTGGGTGATCGAACTGACCTTGAGCGACGCGCGCACCGACACCCGCCTGGCCTTGGCCGAGGGGCTTCGCGCGCAGCCGGCCGTGGCCGAGTTTTCCTCCGGGGACGACTGGATCCAGCGCCTTGAGCAGATCCGCGCGTTCTTCGATGAATTGGGCTGGTGGCTCCTGGTCCTGCTGGGCCTGACCGTGGTGTTCGTCGTCAGCAACACCCTACGACTGGAACTGCACGAGCGACGCCGCGAGATCGCCCTGATCGCGCTGATCGGTGGCACAGAACGCTACATGCTGCGCCCCCTGCTCTACGACGGCACGCTGAGTGGCCTGCTCGGCGGGGTGGTGGCCAGTGGGCTGGTCGGCGTCGCCCTTTCGGTCACCTCCGGCCCGATCGAGAAGTTCGCCGCCTCCTACGGCGCGGCCATCTCACCCCAGATCGATCCCGCGCTGGTCCTGCTCCTGATGACCGCCGGCGCCCTACTCGGCTGGCTGTCGGCCCAGGTGATCGGCCGTTTCTATATCGGTCGCCTGAGCACGCCATGATTTTTTTCGATCGGTGCATTAACCTGTTTAGCCTAGACGTCGTCCAAGGGAACTTGGTCCGCGCTTAGCACTCTCATTCCGCGAGTGCTAAAATAAGAGGCTACGACACGATTGGGATACTTGCAGCGAGGCGAGCGAATGCAGACAGCAGGCAACCAGATGACAGATAGCAAATCACGGGCTCTCCCCCCGTCCGCCGGCATGACCATGCCGGTGATCGGCGATTCGTTATCGCAGTACCTCAACGAGGTGCGCCGTCTGCCCGTCATCTCCGTCGAAGAAGAACAGGCGCTGGGCCATCGACTGAAGGAAACCGGTGACATCGAGGCGGCCCAAAAGCTCGTGCTCGGTCACCTGCGTTTCGTCGTGCACATCGCTCGCGGTTACCGGGGCTACGGCCTGCCGTTGGCCGACCTGATCCAGGAAGGCAACATCGGCCTGATGAAGGCGGTCAAGCGCTTCGACCCGGAGCAGAAGGTCCGCCTGGTGACCTTCGCCGTGCACTGGATCCGCGCCGAGATCCACGAGTACATCCTCAAGAACTGGCGGATCGTCAAGGTGGCCACCACCAAGGCGCAGCGCAAGCTGTTCTTCAAGATGCGCCAGATGAAGAACTCAATCGGCTGGCTGAGCAAGTCGGAAGCCGAGGCGATGGCTGAAGAGCTCGACGTGCCCGAGCGCGAGGTAATGACGATGGAGGCCCGGCTTTACGGGCGCGACATGGGCCTCGACACCCCGGCATACGATGGCTCGGAAGATGGCGACGGCCCGTCCTACGAGCAGGTCATGGTCGATCAGGACGCGCTCTCGGTCGAAGACATCGCCTCGCAGCGCGATGACAATGATCGGGTCGACGCGATGACCGCCGCGCTCTCGACGCTCGACGACCGCAGCCGGGACATCCTCTCCCGTCGCTGGCTGGACGAGCCCAAGGCGACCTTGCAGACGCTGGCCGACGAGTACGGCGTCTCGGCCGAGCGTATTCGGCAGATCGAGACCGCCGCGCTCAAGAAGCTGCGCACGGCCCTGCCCCAGCCGGCCTGACCCTCAGTCTGGCCTGGTCGGAAACAAAAAAGCCACCGCAAGGTGGCTTTTTTCGTTGCTGATCCGGCGCGTTGTCGCGCAGACGATCAGCCCAAGAAGATGACGCTCAGGAAGCTCAGCCAGGAGAACGCGATTAGGCCGATGATGAACGTGAAGGCGAAGTTGTCGAAGCTGAAGAATTCTTTCATGTCAGGTTCCTCTCGTTGATGGCCGTATCGTAAACCAGCTTTTGGCGGATGTCACTAGTCACGTCAGGGTTATTCCCTGCCTGACCGGGACGGTTTGGCCGAATTCTCGTGATCCGCCTGACCATCCCTCCGAGGCTCGGTGCGCTCCGCTTCCTCCGACGACTGGTTGGTCGGAATCTTCGGGTCGTCATCGTCCATGAGAATGCGATGTGCCGGGCCTTCCAGGTCCTCGTACTGGTTGTTCCGGATCGCCCAGAACGCAGCCCAGACCAGACCGGCAACCACCAACATGCTCAGCGGTACGAACAGAAACAGGACTTCCATCACGTTGCTCCATCGGGGTGTCGTTACGGGGCGCCTATCTCGGCTGCCAAACGACAAGAAGGCCCGCGCGTGGCGGGCCTTCGATTGTCACCCGCCGTCAGCGGGGTTTCAAATCGCGATCACGGGTTGGTGATCAGGCGACCTGCGCGCGACCGCTGGCCGCGCGCAGGGCCGCGATCCGCTCGTCGAGCGGCGGATGCGACATGAACAGCCGACCAAACTTGCCGCCACGGCCGAAGATGCCGAAGGCCTGCATCTGCGCCGGCATGTCCGACGGGCGATCGTAGTTAAGCTTCAGGCGCTCGAGCGCGGCGATCATCTTGTCGCGGCCGGCCAGACGAGCCCCGGCGTCGTCGGCACGGAACTCGCGCTGACGCGAGAACCACATCACGATGGTGCTCGCCAGGATGCCGAAGATGATCTCGGCGACGATGGTGGTGACGAAAAAGCCGATGCCCGGCCCCTCTTCGTTCTTGAGGATCATGCGATCAACGAAGAAGCCGACGATGCGGGCGAAGAAGATCACGAAGGTGTTCACCACCCCCTGGATCAGGGCCAGGGTGATCATGTCGCCGTTGGCGATGTGACCGACCTCGTGACCCAGCACGGCCTCGGCCTCGTCGCGGGTCATGCTGGAGAGCAGCCCCGTGGAGACGGCCACCAGCGCCTTGTTGCGGCTTGCGCCGGTGGCAAAGGCGTTGATCTCAGGCGAATCGTAGATGGCCACCTCGGGCATGCCGATCCCTGCCTCGCGGGCCTGGCGCTGGACGGTCTCGACCAGCCAGCGCTCGCCCTCGGAGCTCGGCTTTTCGATCACCTTCGCGCCGACGCTCTTCTTGGCGAGCCACTTGGACATCAACAGGGAGATCAGCGAACCGCCGAAACCGAACACCGCGGCCAGCACCAGCGTGGACGTCAGGTTGATGGTACCCGCCTGGTAATCCATCGTCCGGCCGAGGCCAAAGACGCTGGAAATCACGAACCAGACGATCATCAGCACGACGATCACGGCCAGGTTAGTCAGCAGGAACAAGCCGATGCGTTTCATCTCTACCTCAGGTATGAGTGGTTGGTCGTCTACAGGTGGATCCAGCGCTCACGCGCCGGCACCGAGCGCCATGACGGCGCGCGTTGAAGCCTAACCCAATCTGGGGTGCCGTGGTGGGTTTTTCAAGCGCCTTTCGCAACGCCGAGCTACTGGTTAGGCAATCTCTGCAGGCATCAATCGTGTGGCTGCCAAGAGGCACACCAGAGGCGATGCCGATTCATGCCCGCGCCGCACCCGCGGTCGGGCGTCAGCTCGATGGGATCAACGCAACCGGCCAGCGGTTCCTGCTCGACCAGTCAACCGTTCGCCGTGGCGGCCGCCATGGCGTCGACGCGGGTCAGCCCCCGCGGCAGGCTGCGCCCCCGGGCGGCGCGCTTGCCGCGATACAGCGCCAGATCGGCCGGCTTGATGGTCATACTGCGCGCCCCGGCGGTCACGCGCAGACCGTCGTCCTCGCCCAGGGCGGCCACGGCGACGATCTCGGCACCCGTCTTCAGTGACACGAGCTTGTTGCCCTTGCCCTTGGCCAGCACCGGCAGTTCGTCGGCATCCACGACGAGCACATGCCCGTCACTAGTCGCCACCGCGAGATAAGCAAAGGCCTTGCTCGGCAGCACCGGCTGCCCGGGGACGGCGCCCTTGGGCAGGGAGAAGACCTTCTTGCCCGCTCGCTGGCGCCCCACCAGATCACCCAGCGAGGTGACGAAACCGAACCCAGCGGGCGACCAGAGGACCACCTGCTGCTCGGGCTCGCCCATCGCCACCGCGGTGAAATGCGCCCCGGACGGCGGCGTGACTCGCCCGGTCACTGGCTCACCCTGTCCTCGCGCCGAAGGCAAGGTGTGGGTGGCCAACGTATAGGCGCGACCGGTGTCGTCAAAGACCACCGTCGGCTGGGTCGAGCGCCCAGCGATGTGCGCCTGGTAGCCATCGCCCGACTTGTACGACAACGATTCGGGGTCCACGTCATGGCCCTTGGCCGCCCGAATCCAGCCGTTATGGCTCAGGACCACGGTCACCGGCTCGGCGGTCATCAGGCGGGTCTCGTCGAGCGGCTGGGCCGATTCGCGCGTGACCAGCCGCGAGCGGCGCACATCGCCGTATTCCTTCGCATCATGGACCAGCTCGTCGCGCATCAGACCGCGCAGCGCCTGCTCGTCGGCCAGCAACGTGCGGATGCCCTCGGCTTCCTCGGCCAGCTCGGCCTGCTCCTTCTTGACCGCGATCTCCTCGATCTTGGCCAGTTGCCGCAGGCGGATCTCGAGAATCGAGTTGGCCTGCAGTTCGGTCAGCTCGAAGCGAGCGATCAGCTCGGCCTTGGGATCCTCGGCCTCGCGGATGATCGCGATCACCTCGTCGATATTGAGGAAGGCGATCAACAGGCCGACGAGGATCTCCAGGCGCCGCTCGATCTTGGCCAGCCGCCATTCGAGCCGACGACGCAGCGTCGTCTGGCGGAAGGCGAGCCACTCGGTCAGCATCTCGCGGAGATTGAGCACGCGCGGCCGACCGTCGGCGGTGATCACGTTCATGTTGATCCGGTAGCTCTTCTCCAGATCGGTGGTCGCGAACAGGTGCGCCATCAGCGCCTCGACGTCGACCTGCCGGCTGCGCGGCACGATCACCAGCCGTGTCGGCGACTCGTGATCCGACTCGTCACGCAAGTCGGTGACCAGCGGCAGTTTCTTGGCATGCATCTGCCCGGCGATCTGCTCGAGGATCTTGCTACCCGATACCTGGAACGGCAGTGCGGTGACCACGATCTGCCCGGCCTCGACCTCGTAGCGGGCGCGCTGGCGCACGTTGCCGGTGCCCGTCTCGTACATCTTGCGGATGTCCTCGGGCGGCGTGATGATCTCGCCCTCGGTGGGGAAGTCCGGCCCCTTCACGTGCTTGCAGAGCGCCGCGACGTCGGCCTCGGGATTCTTGATCAGCGCCACGCAGGCGTTGACCACTTCCTTGAGGTTGTGCGGCGGGATGTCGGTGGACAGGCCCACGGCAATACCGGTCGAGCCGTTCAGGAGCACGTTGGGCAGGCGCGCGGGCAACAGCGACGGTTCGGTGAGCGTGCCGTCGAAGTTGTCGACCCAGTCGACCGTGCCCTGGTCGGCCTCGGCCAGCAGGCTCTGGGCGTAGCGGGTCAGGCGCGACTCGGTGTAGCGCATCGCCGCGAAGGACTTGGGGTCGTCCGGTGAGCCGAAATTGCCCTGCCCGTCGATCAGCGGGTAGCGATACGAGAACGGCTGGGCCATCAGCACCATGGCCTCGTAACAGGCCGAATCCCCGTGCGGGTGGTACTTGCCGAGCACGTCGCCGACGGTGCGCGCAGATTTCTTGTGCTTGGAAAGCGCCGAGAGCCCCAGTTCGCTCATCGCGTAGACGATGCGGCGCTGGACGGGCTTCAAACCGTCGGCCACGTGCGGCAGCGCGCGGTCGAGAATGACGTACATGGCGTAGTTGAGATACGCCTTTTCCGTGAAGGCGCCGATCGACTGGCGCTCGAATTCGTTGCTGCTCTGATCTTCGAACATGCGAGTCCCTTGTGTGCCTCGTAAACTCGGTACCTGAGCACGCCGCATGGGCGTCTCGTCAGACTATCCGACCGTCAGCCACTCGCCCGGCGGGTGCGAGGGGTCGCCCGATACAATGCCA
>JAGXGL010000048.1 GCA_024636755.1 Guyparkeria sp.
CCACTGACGGCGTTGCCCGCCGAGACGACGAAATCGAGCCCGGCGCGGTTGAGCCGCGGGACCATCTTGCGCTCGAACAGGCCGACCGAGTTGTTGATATTGCCGACGACGGCGAAGTGCAGCTCGTCATCGGCCGGGCCATTCGCCTCGGCCTGAATCCGCTCGATCTGCTCTGCGTGGACCGCGTGATAGGTCGTCTCGAAGATCGACAGGTAGACCCGGTAGCCGACCAGCAGCAGGATCGCGGCCAGCGTCAGATAGAAGGCCAGCTTCAGTCGTCGCGGCGTCAGCTTTTCCGATAGCCGGCTCATGAACCCCCTCCCCGGGTGGCCGCGATTTCCCGCTGGGTGACGAACAGGCCGATCAGCATGCCGACGTAGATCGTCAGCGTCCGCCAGGCCACGGTCACCAACACCAGGTGCGAGGCGGTGACCACGTCACGGAAGAAGTAGGCGAACACACCTTCGGCGATGCCCGAGGCGCCCGGCGTGGGCGAGAAATACATCACGAAAGTGGTCATCACCATGCGACCGATCACCAGCCAGTAGTCGAATCCGTAACCCAGGGCCCAGAAGAGCAGGGCGGGGAACGAGAACAGCGCCAGCAGGAAGATCGCCGTGAAGACCAACGAGGCGGCGATATCGAGCCAGCGCCCCTGGAAATAACGGACGAAACCGTGCGCGAATTGCTGCAACTCGCGCACCAGGCGGTGGCGCCAGCGGTGATGTCGTCGCGGGCTGATGAGGTGCAGGCCTCGCAGCGCCTTGAGCAGACCCAGCATCGGGCGCAACAACCAGTTGCTGCGCATCACCAGGATCGTGAAGAACCCCAGATACAGCGCGACCGAGACGCTCAGGGTGATCACCAGCGAATCGCTCTGCGCCGCGCCTTGGGCGCCCGGCAGCGTCACCAGCAGGATCGGCGTGGCCCCGAAGATGAACAGCACCGCGAGGGCCGTGCGAATGGTGGTGGCCGCCAAGCCGGTACCCAGCGGCACGCCGCGTCGGCGCATGAACCAGACCTGGGCCACCCCGCCGCCGGTGGCCAGCGGCGTGATATTCGAGACGAATATGTTGAGAAATACCAGCCGCGCCATGGCCGGCAACGGGATCGAATGGCCCAAGGCGCGCAGGGTGAACCACAGGCGCAGGCCGTCCGCGGCGAAGTAGACCAGCAGGAGCGCCAGGCTTGCCAACACCAGCTGCCAGCCGAGCAGCCGCGCATCCCAGTGGATCTCGTGACCGGCGACCTGCGAGTAGACCGCCCAGATCCCGGCAGCGCTGAGCCCGATGAACAGCAACGCGAACCACGCCAGTCGGCGGCCACGAAAGGTTGGCTCGTTCTGGATCTCGAAGCGTTCGGGGTGGTGGTGGGGGTCGGTCATATCGCCTGGGGGGCTCGTCGCTGGTGCGGCCGGCTGGCGTCGGCACGGTAGGCGAGTGTGGCAGACACAGAAAAACCCGCGCGAGGCGGGTTATCCGTGACATACATCAGTGTTGGAGGCTGGACCCGGAGTCGAACCGGGGTAAACGGATTTGCAATCCGGTGCATAGCCACTCTGCCATCCAGCCGAAATCTGGAGCGGGAAACCGGATTCGAACCGGCGACCCCAACCTTGGCAAGGTTGTGCTCTACCAGCTGAGCTATTCCCGCTTGAGGGGGCGCAATTTTCATCAGGAACCGCCCTCGTGTCAAGTCGTGCGTCGTTGCGTCGTATTGAGTGTTCCGGTCGGGGCAACCGGCCTCATCGCCGGGGTTGCGTCAATGACGACGCAGTCGGGCCAGTAACCAACGTTGCAACATGCGGTTGCGCGATTGGCGTGCTTGGTTACACTCGCTCCGGTCGGCCTGCAGGCAAGAGGCCGGGTGGCGCGGGTCGTGCAGTTCAGCCGAGCGGGCATCGAGGTAGATGCGCACGCGCAGGGTCACCGGCCGCTGGCGCGAATCGAGCACCTCGTGGTCGGTGAATGTCATCTCCAGGGTGAAGCGGCCCCGCTCGGTAACCCGAGCGATCACCGAGAAACCCAGGGTGAATTCATCGCCCGGTGCAAGTCGCCGCAGGTCGCCGAGCAGGCGGCGAATCAGGATATAGTTCTGCTCGTAGAGATCCATCAGCTGATCAAATGGATCGCGTTCGATGGAATGAGGAGTGCCGCCGGTGTTGAGGTTCATGTCCGTCAGTGTAAGGAAGCTCTGCGTGAATAGGAATGCTGAGGTCCCACCGACTTTGACCGTGGTCGGCCTGGCGCGTGCCGGCATGTCGTTGGCGTGGCTGGGACTGCTTGCTTCGGTGTTGGCCGTGGGCACCGCCGGGGCGGATGTCTACAAGTACCGCGATGCCCAGGGCGTGGTGCACCTGACCAACGTGCCGCAGCAGTCGGCCGATGAACCCTACGCCTTGTGGCGCAAGAACGAGGCGACCAAGCCGAAGGGCTGGCAGGACGGCTACCGCGCCATGCCGCGGCTGGTGCACGATCGCTATGCCGCGCCGGTCAACCGGTTCGCCGGCCTGTACGGTGTCGACCCCACGTTGATTCGCGCCGTGATCCACGCCGAGAGCGCCTTTCGAGCGGATGCGGTCTCCCCCAAGGGGGCCGGCGGGCTGATGCAACTGATGCCGGCGACGGCGGCGCGATTCGAGGTGGTCGACCGTTTCAATCCCGAGGACAACATCGCCGGCGGCGTCGCCTACCTCGCGCTGCTGCTCCAGATGTTCCGGGGCGACCGCGAGCTGGCGGTGGCGGCCTACAATGCCGGCGAGGGTGCGGTGAAGCGTTACGGCGGGATTCCGCCGTACAAGGAGACGCGCACCTACGTCAAACGGGTCATGCAGCTACAGGCGGCCTATGCCGGCGCCGGGTAAGACGATGCCGTCCGACCAGCGACCCAACCGCCCGGAGCCGCCTGATCTGGCGGCAGAGGAGGAGCGGTTGGCGGCGTTTCTGGCGGGGCAGTCGGCCCTCGTGCTGGCCGTGGCCGTCGATAGGGAATCGCCACCGGGGACCGCACCGGAGATCGGCAGCCTGCCTTTCGTCCATCACGACGGGGCCTTCTGGGTAC
This sequence comes from Guyparkeria sp., assembly GCA_024636755.1. Lineage (GTDB taxonomy): Bacteria > Pseudomonadota > Gammaproteobacteria > Halothiobacillales > Halothiobacillaceae > Guyparkeria. The sequence continues at coordinate 3,061 of JAGXGL010000048.1, forward strand.
TCGCCAGCGAGTTCGCCGCCCACACGCGACCCCTGCTGGAGGGGCGCGAGGCGCGTGTCGCCCTGCTGGCCGACCAGTCGGCCACCCGCAACCCCTTCGCCCGCGAGCGTGCCCAATGGACGGCGCAGGTCGAGTCGGTCGACCGCGAGGCATCCCGGTTTGCCGAGGTCACGGCCCGCCTGCGGGACCGTCACGGCAAGACCGTCGAGCTGTTGTGCGGGCTGGGGGATTTTCACCTGCTCGGCTTTCATCTGGGAGCAGGGCGTTACGTCAACGGCTTTGGCAGTGCGTTCGAGTTGGACGGGCTAACGGTTTGCCAGCAGCGGCGGGGTTAGCGCAGTAGCTCGATCGCCTCGTCGATGACGCTGGGGTCATCGGCGCGTCGCGGTGACTGTTCGCTCAGGTGGCGACGGTAGGCGCGGGCACCGGGGCGTCCCTGGAACAGCGTGAGTATCGGCTTGATCAGCGTGGGCAGGCGCGTGCCGCGGGCGATCTCGGCTGCCGCGTATTCTCGATACGCCAGTAGGGCAGCCAGCCGGTCGGTGGTCTCCCCGTCGTCGAACAGGGCAGCATCGATATCGGCGAGCAGGCCGACGTTCTGGTAGGCCGCCCGGCCGACCATCACGCCATCGACCTCGTCCAGTGCGCCCTGCATCGACTCGACCTCCGTCAGTCCACCGTTCAGTACCACGGTCAGATCCGGTCGCTCCTGCTTGAGCCGCGTGGCGAATTCGGGCCGCAGCGGCGGCACGTCGCGATTCTGCTTGGGCGAAAGCCCGGCCAGCCACGCCTTGCGGCTGTGGACGATAAACACCTCGGCACCACCCTGGTCCGCGACGATGTCGACGAATTCACGGAATTCCTCATAGGTTTCCTGGTGGTCGATGCCGATGCGACTCTTGACCGTCACCGGTACGTCGACCGCGTCGCGCATGGCGGCAATACAGTCGGCCACGAGCGCCGGCTGCGCCATCAGGCAGGCGCCAAATGCCCCGTTCTGCACCCGGTCGCTGGGGCAGCCGACATTGAGATTGATCTCGTCATAGCCCCACTCGGCCCCGAGCCGTGCCGCCGTTGCCAGGGCCTGCGGATCGGAGCCGCCCAGTTGCAGGGCGACCGGGTGCTCGCTGGCATCAAAGCGCAGGTGGCGTTCGATATCGCCGTGGAGCAGGGCGCCGGTGGTGACCATTTCCGTGTACAGCCGCGCATGTCGGCTCAGTTGCCGGGCCAGGAAGCGATAGTTCCTGTCAGTCCAGTCGAGCATCGGGGCAATGCAGAAGCGCCAGGGGTTAGGCGGCTGCGTTGTGGCGTTGGCGGTTGGTGGGATCGGATCGGTCATGACGGCATGTGATTCTCGCAGGGAGCGGCATTGTAGCGGTGGTGGCGCCTGACGTCAGGGCAGCAGGGCCTTGATGATCGCGCTCACACCCGCAATCGCCGCGATGCCGAGGATGATCGGCCGCAAGGCGCCGAACGGGATGCGATTGACCAGGTGGCCCGAGACAAGGAACCCCGCGAGCGTACCCGGCAGGAGGGTCGCGAACAGCCACCATTCGCGTGAACCGATAAAACCACTGAAGAACAGCGCCACGGCACTGGCCAGACTGGCGAACAGGAAGAAGGCCGAGAGATTGGCGCGCACCAATGGGCCATGCTGGTTTTGGTAGATCAGGGCGATCGGCGGCCCACCCACCGCGGTGATGGTGCCCATGTAGCCCGACGCGGCCCCGGCCATCACGCTATTGCGCGGATTGAGGGCCGGGTGAAGGCCGACCACGCTCAACAGCACGGCCAGCAGGATCAGGATGCCGAAGGCCAGTTCGAAGCCCCGCGCGCTCAGAAAGGCCAACGTGACCACCGCCAATAGGGTGCCGGCGATGTCGCCGCCGATGGCGAAACGCACCGGGCGGAAGCTCAAGCTCGATCGACTGCGCCACAGGATCAGGATGGTCAGCAACACCGCGTTGAGAATCAGCGGCCCGGGCAGGAACAGCGGGCTGATCAGAAACAGCAACGGTGCCGACAGGGTGCCGATGCCGTAACCGGCCAGTCCTTGCAGGAACGCGCCGGCGAAAATGGCGAGGTTGGCCAGCAGCAACTGAAGCAGGGTGATGTCGTCCACGGGACCTTCTCTCGGGCTGGCAACGAACAATCCCCGGCGGGGCCGGGGATGACGGAACCCTTGGCCTACCGCTCCAGCGGCGCTGCCAATGGCGGGCCCGGATCAGGCGCAGGTGGTGATCTGAGCGCCGCCCTGACCGATCGAGCCGATCAACGGCGCCATTGCCTGTTCCTGCCTCTTCATCGCCTGTTTCTGTGTGCGCACACCCACTTGCTGTGCCCGTTGTGCGTTCACCATGGCCAATCAATTTGCAGGTTGTCGGCAGCGGGCATCGCGTCGGCCATGGTAGCTCTTCCGTCGCAATCTCTGCTTATGGGCGCATCACAAATCGTGAGTCGGCCCGACGCACGCGCAGTGTACTCTCCGGCGTCTTCAAATTCGCCCCCGCTGAAATGGCGCTGCGGCCGGCTTTTATATGGTTTCGCTTATTTGCATGGGTTGGCTAAAGAGTGGCCGGCCTCGGCCGAAAAGCCGATCGAATCACATTCTCGCAAGCCCTCGGTCTCAAGGAGTCGTAATGAACCGGTTGAACAACACCACCAAGATCCTGCTGGCGTTTGCCGTGTCCGCCGTACTGTTCATCGGTGCGCTCGGCTACGCGCTGTTCCAGATGGATTCCATCTCCGAGCGGTATTTGCAGGTTCAGCAACAGGACAACGCCCGCGTCGCGGCGTTGCAGGACATCATGAGCAATGGCCTGCTGGGTGGCGTGGCGACCCGCAACAAGGTCTTCCGTCCCAATCTGGAGGCCGCAATCAAGGTCACCCGCATGACCGACGAGGTCGTTCGCGCGGCATTGGCCGAGGCGCGATCACTGACGTCCAAGGGCAATGCCGAGGCCCAGGGCTTGCTGGATGACATCGAGACCCGCTGGCAGCGGGTGATGGCGGCTCGCCTGGCGGTGTTCGATCAGGTCAATGCCGGCAACATCGAGCGCGCCCAACAGATACTGGTGCAGGACGAGCATCCCGACTGGCAGCAGATCCGCAAGAACATCCAGGCGCTGATCGCGACGGCCAAGGAGAGGGAGGATGCGCGTACCGAGGCGGCCGAGACGCACATGATCGAGGCGCGCGCAGCGACGTTGTTCATCGGGGCCGTGGCACTTGCCTTGGGGATCTTCCTGTTGGTGCTGGTGATGGCCACCTTCACCCGACGCATCCATCACGTGCTTCGCGCGATGGAGGACATCGCCGAGGGCGAGGGCGATCTGACCCGTCGCCTGCCGGTGACCGGCAACGACGAGTTCGCCAAGCTATCGCGCGGCTTCAATCGGTTCGTCGAGCGCATCCACAACCTGGTCCACGAGATCACCGACTCCACTGGCCAGCTCGCGGCCTCGGCCGAGGAAATGTCGATGATCACGCGCCAGTCGCGCGAGAGCACGCACGAGCAGAACGAGCAGACCCAGATGGTGGCCTCGGCGATCGAGGAACTGACCGCCACCACGCGCGAGATCGCCGAGAACACCAATCAGACCGCCAGTGCCTCCAACGAGACCGAAGAGGTCACGCACAACGGTCAACAGGCACTCAAGCGCTCGATGGATACCGTGCATGAGCTGATGGGCTCGATGCGCAATACCGCCGAATCGATCGGCGAGCTCGAGTCGCAGACCAAGGACATCGGCAAGGTGCTGGATGTCATCCAGGGCGTGGCCGAGCAGACCAACCTCTTGGCGCTGAATGCGGCGATCGAGGCGGCCCGCGCCGGCGAGCAGGGCCGAGGCTTCGCGGTCGTGGCCGAGGAGGTGCGCAACCTCGCCAGCCGCACGCAGCAGTCCACCGAGGAGATCAAGGGCATCATCGACGGCCTGCGTGATCGGGCGCATCGGACCGTCGAGGCGATGGAAGTCAGCCAGACCCAGGGCAAGGCCACGCTCGATGCGGTCAACGAGACCGACGAGTCGCTGGACGCGGTGGTGCGCCACGTCAATCACATCAACGAGATGACCATGCAGATCGCGACCGCCGCCGAGGAGCAGTCGGCCACGGTCGAGGAGGTCAACCGCAACCTCGAGCGCATTCGCGCCAAGAGCGAGGAGCTCGACGATGCCTCGCAGCAGGTATCCACCGCTGGCGGCGATCTCACCCGGTTGTCGGCAAACCTGGATGGCCTGGTCAATCGCTTCAAGACCTGACGCGATATCGGCGGCACCACGAACGAAGGCCGGCACGTGTTGCCGGCCTTTTTCGTAGCTGTGTCCGTGGGACCGTGTCGGTGGTCACGCCTGAGGGGCGGGCCGATCAACGATTGAGGTAATGCCGTGCTCTGTGGTTGGGCTCAGGGGCTGCCGTCGACCCGTAGCCGCGGCTTGACGATCAGAGGGGCCCGCGGCCCAGGCGTCGAACGAATGGCACCCGTCGCCAGAGGCTGGGCCGGGTGTCGGTCAGATCTCGGCAGGTCTCGCAGTGGCCGGCACGCGGTCGGCGGGAGGTGAGTGGTTCGATGCGCATCGGCGGCGACGGCCCGCGCCCCGGCTCCCACGCCGACAGGGGCTCCTCGTGGATCATCACGTCGGCGCCGGGGAAGGTGCGCAGCAGCTTGGTCTCGACCTCGTCGCCGATCTGGTGGGCGCGGTCGAGGTCGATGTGATTGTCCAGGTAGAGGTACAGCTGGATGATCATGGTCTGTCCCGCCAGCCGGGTGCGGATCTGGTCGACGGCATGTACGGACGGGTGGGTGGTGGCGATCTGGGCGATGCGCATCTCGGTGCCGTCGAGCACCTCGCGGTCCATCAGGTGATCGAGCGCCTCCCGGCCGACTTTCCAGGCGCTATAAAGAACGAAAACACCCACCAGGGCGCCGAAGACCGGGTCGATCCAGGTCAGGCCGTAGCCGGCGAGAATCAGCACGGCGATGGTCGAGGCATTGACCAGGAAGTCCATGCTGTAGTGCGCGGCGTCGGCCTTGATGGCCGGTGAGCGCGTCTTGATGATCACGTAGCGCTGGAAGGTGATCAGGGCGAGGGTTGCCACCATCGAGAAGATCATCACTGCCACGCCCCAGTTGACCGCATCGATCTCCTGCGGGCGAATCAGGCGTTGCAGGGCCTCGATCAGCAGGAACACACCGGAGCCGGCGATAAAGGTCGCCTGGGCCAGGGCGGCCAGCGGTTCGGCCTTGCCGTGACCGTAGCGATGGTCCTCGTCGGGTGGCTGCAACGCGATGCGCACCGCCACCAGCGTGACCAGCGAGGCCAGCAAGTCCATGGTCGAATCGATCAGCGAGGCCAGCATGCTCACCGAATTGGTGGTGATGGTCGCCGCGAGCTTGAGCGCGATCAACGTCAGGGCCAGCGTCACCGAGGCGGTGGTGACCATGCGCAGCAGCTTGGCGTGTGGATTGGACATCGGGGAATCGTCGCCTTGTCGGGGGTGCGGCCTTGCCACCGGCGGCTCGTCGGGCCGGCGGGAAAGTTAGTCAAGACTAATACCGAACTGAATTGGTCCCATTTTAATGCACCCCGGCGCGGACCGCCAGCCCGTCGTTGCAGGGCGTCTGTGTTGGCAGGGCCGAACTGCCCCGCGGTGCGCCGGACTTGGGTGCTTTGGCCGGCTCGTCTACCATCGTCACACCCTTCGTTCGCCGGGATGTCTCCATCGATGGCTCCAAAACCTACGGCCCCAAAGTCAGGGACGCAGCAAACGTCCTCGCCGCCACCTGCCGGTTGCCCGGTCACGCGCATCGGCATTACCGGGCTGTCCGGTGCCGGCAAGTCGACCCTGATTACCGCCATCATCAATCACCTGGAGAATGCCCGGCGCGGCGCGGTGTCGGAGCAGGCCGGGCTGGCCGCCATTCGCCATGGCCGCTGGCATCGCGAGATCGAGCGTGCCTTCGATTACGACCATGCCCTGACCGCGCTGACTGGCCATCCGCCGACCTGGCCCGAATCCACCCGCGACTGGTCGATCGCCCGCCTGACACTGGATTACGAGCGGCGCTGGTACTCCCTGAGGTCTCGGCGGCGCTGCCTGGAGTTGTTCGACTACCCGGGCGAGTGGCTGCTCGACCTGTCTCTGCTCGACTGGTCGTTCGCCGAGTACAGCGCGCATTGGCGGGACTGGCTGGCACACAGCCCGCGTCGGGAGATCGCACCGGGATTGCTCGAGGAATTGCAGGCAATCGACCCGGCGGCGCCGCTCGATCCGGCCCGGTTGGCCACGCTGGCCGGCCGTTGGTCGATGATGCTGGCCGACAGTCGCCTGCCGCCGCACCGACTGTCGCGCAACCTGCCCGGTCGGTGGTTGATGCCGGGCGAGGGCTTCGATCCGGATGCCATGCCGTTTCTGCCCCTGCCCGGCGTGGCCGTCGATCCGGCAGATGCCTACCCGGAAGGGTCGTGGGGCGAGGTCTGCCAGCGTCACTTCGTCTATTACCGTGACCGGATCGCGCGGCCGTTCTTCGAATCCCATTTCGGTCGACTGGATGCGCAGGTGATCCTAGTCGATGTGCTCGGCGCGCTGCGTAGCGGCCGGCCGGCCCTGGAGGACATGCGCGCGGCGCTCGAGTCGATTCTCGAGCCATTTCGTTACCGCGACGGGCACTGGTTGAGCAATCTGTTCGCGCGTCGCATCCGCCGGGTCGCGATCGTCGCCACGCAGATCGATCACCTGTTGCCGGCCGATCAGGCGCGCCTGACCCGTCTGCTCGACAGCTACCTGTTTGAACTGACCCAGCAGTTGGCGGGCAAGCACATCGAACTGCGCCTGTTCGCCGTTTCGGCGGTGACCGCCGCCCAGCCGCGCGAAGATGCCCGCGGTCGACCCATGCTGGTGGGCACCGACAAGAGCTCGCGGCAGAAGATCGCCTTCACCCCACCGGCGATTCCCGAACAGATGCCGCATGATCTGGATCTGGCCATCGACGACCTGCCCACGCTGGCACCGCCTGCCGGGCTGGATCGGGCGCGTGCCTTTCCCGGCCGACGCGTCGATGCCCTGCTCGATTTCCTGATCGGCGAGTCCTGAGCCATGAGAGGTGACTCCACGTCCTCTGCCGCCATGACGCCGACCCACAGCAAGACAGTCTCCGGAGCCCTTCAATGAGTGATGAGCACCCGCCGCCAGGCGGCCACCTGGCCACTCGCATCCACGCGCAAGGGGATGCGGTGCCGGATGTGGATACCGAGGCCCTCTACGGCGAGGAGTCGGACGAGGCGATTGCCGACCTGCTCGAACCCCGCCCGGGCTTTCCCTGGATCACGACGCTGCTGGGCGTGGTCGCGGTCACCTGGCTCACCATCAACTGGTTGCAGGCGATTTGGTGGGCCCATGCCGCGCACCCGGCGCTGGGTTGGGTGATCTTCGCCATCGGTGTGGGCGTCGGCGGCGTCGGGCTCGTGTTGGTCTGGCGGGCCTGGCACCAGCGCCACCAGATCGATGCCATCACCCGGCTGAATCGCCGACTGGCGCAGGCCGAACGCGACGGCGAGATGGGCGAGTCCGTGGTCGAGCTGCGCGAAGCGGCCGAATACCTGCTGGCGGACAACCCGCAGCGACGGACCTTCGAGGAGTCCCTGCTGGGCATCGATGCCGGCAGTCACGCCACCGAACTGGTGGTGGCGCTCGAGCGCGCCTACGCCGATCAGGATGCCCGGGCCCGTGCGTTGATCCATCGCGAAGTGGTGCGTACCGGCCTGTTCATCGCCGCCAGTCCCTACCCTGCGCTCGACCTGTTGCTGGTCGCCTGGCGCAATGCGCGAATGGTCAATGCCATCGCCCGCATCTATGGTCTGACGCTCTCGTTTCCGGCGCGCTGGCGCCTCTACCGCATGATCCTGCAGAACATGGCCTTCGCCTCGGCCACCGAGACCGTGCTCGACTCGGCCAGCGAGGGCTGGGCGGCCAATTTGATGGTCAATCTTGGCGCCCGAGCCGGGCAGGGCGTGGCCGTGGCGCTGTATTCCCTGCGTATCGGCCGGCAGGCGATGCGTGCCTCGCGCATCGCCCCCGAGCACAAGCCGCTGGTCGACCGCAACCTGGCGAAGCTGATTCTCGGCGCCATCCGTGAGCGGTCTACATCGGCCCGATAGCAAGAATCCCGGGGAGGGCAGGGGATGGAACAGCGTTTGAGCGTGATCACCCTGGGCGTGGCGGACCTGACCCGCTCGCGAGTCTTCTACGAACAAGGCCTCGGCTGGACGGCCGGTGGGGTTGAGGAGCAGATCGTCTTCTTCCAGCTCAACGGTATCGTTCTGGCGCTCTATCCGCGCGATGACCTGGCAGCGGACGCCGGGGTGGCGGCCGAGGGCAACGGCTTTGCCGGTATGGCACTCGCGCACAATGTGCGCTCGCCCCAGGAGGTCGATGAGGTCCTTGCCCAAGCCGAAGGAGCGGGCGGGCGGCTGGTAAAGCCGGGCGAGGCGGTGTTCTGGGGCGGCTACTCCGGCTATTTCGCCGACCCGGACGGTCATCTCTGGGAGGTGGCCCATAACCCGCTCTGGGGGTTGGATGCGGCGGGTAACGTGTCACTGGCGAAGGGGCAGGCCGAGTGATGGAGGCGGAGAAAGGGCGGTGGCTGCTGATCGGCGGGACCGTGCTGGTACTCGTCGCCCTGCTGCTCTCGCGCATCGACCCCCATGACCGCGCCACCTGGCTGCTCGAAGTCGCCCCGGCGGCGATCGCGCTGCCGATCCTGTGGTTCACCCGTAAGCCATTCCCACTCACCCCGCTGCTCTACGGGCTGGTTTTCCTGCATGCCCTGGTGCTGATCTACGGTGGGGCCTACAGCTACGCCCGCGTGCCGCTGGGCTTCGAGATCCAGACCTGGTTCGATCTTTCCCGCAATCCCTACGACAAGATCGGGCATTTCTTCCAGGGACTGGTGCCGGCGTTGCTGGCCCGTGAGGTCCTGATTCGTGGGCGTTTTGCCCGCGGGCCGTGGGTGATCGGCTTTCTCTCGATCTGCGTGGCGATGACCGTATCCGCCGTCTACGAGCTGATCGAGTGGGGCGTGGCGGTGGTCGCCGGGGGTGGGGCGGTCGAGTTCCTCGGCACGCAGGGCGATCCCTGGGATGCCCAGTCCGACATGGCCTTCGCGCTGATCGGGGCAGGGGTGGCGATCACCGCCTTCGCCCGCTGGCATGACCGGCAGATCGCGCGCCTGTCGGCGTCCGGCGGATAAGGCGTCTCGGCCAAGTTTCTGCGCTGCCCCGCCGGTCGAGGCGATTCGTTACTTGAGCTGCCGGGCGATGTCCATGGCCGCGTAGGTGAGCACGCCATCGGCGCCGGCACGCTTGAAGCTGACCATCGTCTCCATGATGCACTTGTCCCAGTCGAGCCAGCCGCGTTCGGCGGCGGCCTTGAGCATCGCGTACTCGCCGGAGACGTGGTAGGCAAAGGTGGGCACCTCAAGGCGCTGCTTGACCCGGTAGACGACGTCGAGATACGGCATGCCCGGCTTGACCATCACCATATCGGCGCCCTCGGCGAGATCGGCGGACACCTCGTGGATGGCCTCTTGTCCGTTGGCCGGGTCCATCTGGTAGGTGGTCTTGTCGGCCTTGCCGAGGTTGGTCGCCGAGCCGACCGCGTCGCGGAACGGGCCGTAGAAGTGTGATGCGTACTTGGCACTGTAGGCCATGATGCGGGTGTGGATGTGGCCCTGGGCCTCGAGGTTCTCGCGGATCGCGCCGATGCGCCCGTCCATCATGTCCGAGGGGGCGACGATGTCGGCACCGGCGGCGGCGTGGGACTCGGCCTGGCGGATCAGCACCTCGACGGTCTCGTCGTTGAGCACGTAGCCGTTGGCATCGATGATGCCGTCCTGCCCGTGGGTGGTGTAGGGGTCGAGGGCGACGTCGGTCATGATCCCCAGTTCCGGGAAGCGCTGCTTGAGTGCCCGCACGGTGCGCTGGACCAGGCCGTCCGGGTCGTAGGCCGCCTCGGCGTGCAAGGACTTGGCCTCCGGCGGGGTGACCGGGAAGAGGGCGAGCACCGGGATGCCCAGTTCCAGGGCCTGTTCGGCCAGCCGCGAGAGGTGCTCGATGCCAAGACGTTCGACACCTGGCATGGAATCGACCGGCTCGCGCCCGTTCGGGTCCTCGAGCACGAACACCGGCAGGATCAGGTCGTTGCTGGAAACGGTGTTCTCCTGCATCAGGCGACGGCTGAAGGCATCGCGGCGCATGCGGCGCGGTCGATGGGCAGGATAGGCGCGCGAGAACGTCATGTCGGGCTCCGGGTGGCGTTTGTCGATGAAAGGCCGTTAGGGAAGGTCTGCACGAATAGCCAATGCCTCTGGCTTACCGGCTTGTTCGCCATCAAGGCGCCGATTCGAAGTCGGGCTCATTGCCCGGCAAGAATCGGCAACACCGAGGGCGGGCAAGCCGGCAAGCCCCTTCGGGCGGGCCGCCAGGCGCCCATCTGCGGTGTTGCAGCGCTTGCCAATGGCGACGGCCATTGGGCGGCGCACTGCGCCTTGCATCTGGACGCCTGGCGACCCGCAGAGGCGTTGGCTATTCGTGCAGACCTTCCTTAGGATAGCAACCCGACACGTTCTGTCCCATCGGCCCGTCCATGCGGCCGGGGCTGGATCGATCGGGATCACCAAGCTGCGGGAGGTGGCATGTACGATTTCACGTTTCTGACGCCGGATCGCGGCGCGGGGTTCGTCAAGCGGCTCGAGGCCGAGGGGCTGGCGGTGAGCGTGGCGCGCGACCCGATGGCCGAGGAGGCCACCACCATCTCGATTCCCGACGACATTCCGGATGCGCTGACCGACCGGATCGAGGAATGGTACGAGGAGGAAACGCAGGCGGCCGAGGCCGAGCTGTTTCGCGACGGCCGGGCGGAGGCGACTATCTCTGCGGGGGTGTGGGTGACGCTGGAGAACGGCCAGTCGAGCTTTGCCCCGATCGCCCCATCGATCATGAGCCGGATGCTATCGGCCCTTAGCCCGGATGAAGTGGGCGAGTTTGTCGACCGGGTGGTGCGAGCGGCCGAGCATCCCAACGACACCCCGGTCTGCGCGCGTCGCGAGGACTGAAAGCGCACAAACGAATCGCAAGGCGCTGTTTTCCTGTCAACGTGGCGCGAATGATGGCCTACGCTTGAACGTAGGGAGGCGCTGCGTGTGCGAGGAGATATCCCATCGAATCGCGCAGCGTCTGTCTGGGGACATCCGGACCTTCCTCTGCTCGCTGGTGCCATGTCGGCATCTCGAACGCGTGGTCCGGCACGACGAGAGGTGACCGTCATGAAACGCACGATCCTCCCCGCTTGGCATCTCGCGATGCCGGCTCTCCTGATGTGGTTGGTCCTGGCTTTTGCGGCACTGGGTTCGTCGGCCGTCTGGGCGCAGGCGAAGGTTGTCACGCCCGACTACGAGCCGCCCCGGGTGGTTTACGACTTCTACCTGGACGATCCGGCCAAGATCGACGCCGCCATGTACTGGGTGCGTTCCCTGATCAATCCGCTGCAGGCCAGTCCGTACAACATGGACCCGATCATGGACATGGATATCGTGGTCGTTATCCACGGTACCGAGATCGTCACGGTGGCGAAGAAGAACGAGGCGAAGTACGAGAATGCGGTCGCCCGGATGCGCTATTACGCCAATCTGGGAGTGGACTTCCACGTCTGCGGTCTGGCGGCCGAGGATTACGGCTACGACCGCGAGGATTTCCAGGACTTCATTACCCTGGTGCCCTCGGCGTTCACCGACTTGGTCCATTACCAGCAGCAGGGCTACGCGGTGATCAAGCCCGAGGTGTTCCTGAGGACCCAATCGATCGAGTCGATGCGTTGACGGTCTGAGTCGGGTGTTATGCCGTATCCTTGGGGCACATCAATCGTCCCGAGGACAGCCGTTTGGACCCGCACCAGATCCAGTCGCTCGACCAGCTCGAGTCCCTGTTCGATACGCCCGGCGAGGCGGCGATCAAGAAGGAGGTCGACCGCCTCGTGCCGGTCTACCGCCGCTTGATCGAGGCCTCGCCGTTCTACGTGATGGCGAGCGAGGGGCCGGACGGTCTTGACTGCTCCCCGCGCGGCGATCCGGCGGGGTTCGTGCAAATACTCGATGATCGGCATCTGGCGCTGCCCGAGCGACGTGGCAACAACCGCATCGACAGCCTGCGCAACCTGATCGACGATCCACGCGTCGGATTGCTGTTCCTGGTGCCCGGCAAGAGCGAGACCTTACGGGTCAATGGCCGGGCCCGGATCACCACCGACCCGGCCTTGATGGAACGGGCTGCCATGAAGGGCAAGCCGCCGCAATGCGTGATCGTGGTCGAGATCGAGACCGTGTTCTTCCAGTGCGCGCGGGCGTTGCTGCGGGCTCGCCTGTGGGATCCGGACAGCCGGGAGCTGGCGCAAGGCACCCCGACGGCCGGCGAGATGCTCGCCGGCGTGCCCGAGTCGAGTATCGATGGCGACGCCTACGACGCCGGGCTCGACGAACGCCAGGCCCGCACGCTCTACTGAACAACTCGCCATGTGACGGGTCTGACCGGTCGCGCCAGGACATGACGCGTAGACGGGCCTTGTTCATCAACCTGTTAGAATCGCGCGCCACACACGAATTTCCGCAATCTCGGAGCCCCTTCATGACCCAGGCTTCCCCCTCCGGCGCCACCCGAAAGGCGCCCGAGCTGCTTTCCCCGGCCGGGACGATCAAGTCGATGCGCTACGCCTTCGCCTACGGCGCGGATGCCGTTTACGCCGGTTTGCCGCGCTACAGCCTGCGCACTCGCAACAACGACTTTCTCGAGGACAACCTGCGCATCGGCATCGAGGAGGCGCACGCCGCCGGTAAGCAGTTCTTCGTCACGGTCAACCTCTCGCCGCATAACAGCAAGTTGAAGACCTTCATCCGTGACATGGAACCCATCGTCGCGATGAAGCCCGATGCCTTCATCATGGCCGACCCCGGCCTGATCATGATGGTGCGCGAGGCCTTCCCCGAGATGCCCATCCACCTGTCGGTACAGGCCAACACGGTCAACTGGGCCACGGTGAAGTTCTGGGGATCGATCGGTGTGACCCGCGTGATCCTCTCGCGCGAATTGTCGCTCGACGAGATCCGCGAGATCCGGGAGAAATGCCCGGACATGGAGCTCGAGGTGTTCGTCCACGGCGCGCTGTGCATCGCCTATTCGGGGCGCTGCCTGCTCTCGGGCTACTTCAACCACCGCGACCCGAACCAGGGCACCTGCACCAACGCCTGCCGCTGGGAATACACCCCGCAGGGGGCCAGCGAGGACATCTCGGGCGTGGTGCGCCCGGAACCGGCCAAAGAGAAGGACGAGAAGCCCCAGGAGAAGCCCCAGGAGCAGCCCATCTCGCTGGATGCGCTCAATGCCGCCAACCCGATGACGGACGGGGCGATGGGTGACCAGGAGCGCCACCCGCTGGCCGATCAGGTCTATCTGCTCGAGGAGAAGAACCGCCCCGGCGAGCAGATGCCGATCGAGGAGGACGAGCACGGCACCTACATCCTCAATTCGCGCGACCTGCGGGCCGTCGAGCACATCCAGGCCCTGGTCGACATCGGCGTCGACTGTCTCAAGATCGAGGGGCGCACCAAGTCGCACTACTACGTCGCCCGTACCGCGCAGGTCTACCGTCAGGCGATCGACGACGCCATGGCCGGCCGACCGTTCAACGAGGAGTTGATCGCCGATCTCGACAACCTCGCCAATCGCGGCTACACCGATGGTTTCTACAAGCGCCACCACACGCAGGAATACCAGAACTACATCGAGGGCGTCTCCAAGAGCCGTCAGCAGCAGTTCGTCGGTGAGATCAGCGAAGTCGATGGCGACTGGGCGCAGGTTGAGATCAAGAACAAGATCAAGGTGGGCGACGAGATCACCTTCCTGCTGCCGGACGGCAACCGGGTCGACCAGCTCGCCGAGATGCAGACGCTGGAAGGCCAGCCGCTGGACGAGGCCCCGGGCAGTGGCTGGCAGGTGCGCCTGCGCCTGCCCGACGGCGCGCAGGGCTTCGGCGATCGGCTGCGCTACGGGCTGATCGCCCGCAACCTGGCCGGCTGACGGCGTGCGGCTCGGCGGCTACCTGCGTCGTGAGGCGCTCATCTCCATCGGCGCGGTGACCACCGTGCTGATGCTGATCATGGCCACCAACCTGCTGGCCCGCGCGTTGTCGCTGGCCGCCGAGGGCACCTTGCCGGCCGTTTTGGTGCCGCATCTGCTGGGTTTCAATCTGGTCAAGATGCTGATGTACGTCATCCCGGTGGCGATGTTCATCGGCCTGATGTTCGCGCTGGGGCGGCTCAATCGTGACAGCGAGCAGACCATCATGCGCTCGAGTGGCTTCGGCCTGTGGCGGTTCACGGGGGCGTTGTTGCCCGTCGCCATCCCGTTGGCGCTGCTGACCGGCTGGATCGCGCTGTTCGGTTGGCCGATGGCCGAGCAGGCGCGCGACCGCATGGTCGAGGGTGCGCAGTCTGACTACATCGGTCAGCAGGTGCCGGTGGGGCGGTTCATCGAGGCCAACGAGGGCCGGCTGGTCGCCTACGTGGGTGCCTCCGAGAACGGCGGCTACCAGCGCATCTTCCTGTTCGACCGGGCCGAGGACGGCTCCATTGCGGTCGAGAGCGCGCCGACGGGCGTGATGGTGGAGGAAGACGGCCAGCGCTATATCGCCCTCGAGGACGGGCGACGCATCGGCGGGATCGTCGGCACGGCGGACTGGAACCGGCTCGATTACGAGCGCCATCTGATGCGCCTGCCGGGGCAGGCCGAGATGGAGAGCGGCGAGGTGAGCGTGCGCTCTTCCGGCGAGCTATGGGCCTCCGGCAATCCGAATGATCATGCCGAGCTGTTCGAACGCCTGTCGCAGGGCATCATCGCGTTGGTGCTGGTGTTGATCGCGATCCCGCTGGCGCAGGCGCCGCCGCGCAGCGGGCGCTACGGGCGCCTGTTCTGGGCGTTTCTGCTCTATGCCCTGTATTTCAATGTCGTACCACTGGCCTCCGATGGCATCGAGGCCGGTCACTATGGTCTGACCGGGGCCATCGCACTGGCTCACGGCGGCTTTCTGCTGCTGTGGGGTGCGCTGTTCTGGTCCGCGCGTGGTGGCTGGGGACGATTGCGGAGCTTGTTGAGGGGACGCCGTGAGTACGCTTGATCGCTATCTGATTCGCAGTGTCGTGATCGGCGGGCTGGGGGCCTCGGCGGCCTTCGGCGTGCTGATCCTCGTCTTCGGCATGATCGACGAGTTCGGCAAAATCGGCCCGGGCTACACCACCTTCCAGGCCTTGCGCTTCGTGGTGATGAGCACGCCGGGCTATCTCTACGAGCTCTTTCCGGTGACGGTGCTGGTCGGTGGGCTGCTGAGCCTCGGCGCGCTGGCGGCGCATTCCGAATTGACGGTGATGCGGGCGACCGGCATGTCGCTGTTGCGCCTGGCCCGCCCGGTGTTGATCGCGGGGATCATTCTCGCCGCCCTGGGCACGCTGATGGGCGAGACCATCGGGGCCTGGGGGCAAGCGGCGGCCAACCAGATGCGGGCAGCGGCCACGGAGAAGCAGGTGAGTACGGATCTCGCCAGCGGATTCTGGTTGCGTGAAGGCAACCGCATCGTGAACGTCGAACGCGCGCTGGTGGACGGTCACTTGCTGGGCCTGCGGGTGTTCGAACTGGGGGCGGATGGCCGGCCGCAACGGGTGATTGAGGCCTCGCGCGGTGAAAGCCTGGGCGATGACCGCTGGCGTCTGGAGAACGTGGTCGACACGCGATTGTCGATCGCGGACCCCGCCGCACCGGTGAGCGTCGAGCAGCGCGCCGAGGGTGAGGTGCGCCTGTTCGACCGCGAGGTGCTCGAGATTGCCGCGCTCAACCCGCGCTACATGAACATCGCGCAACTGTCCGATTACGTCGCTTATCTTGAGCGCAACCAGCTGGATGCCTCGGTGTATGCCACCGCGATGTGGTCTCGCGTGGTCCAGCCGATCTCGGTGCTGGCGATGCTGCTGGTGACCCTGCCGTTCGTGTTCGTCGCCCAGCGGGGCGGCTCGGCGGGGCGCTGGCTATTTATCGCCATCCTGCTGGGCGTGGCCTACATGACGCTGACCCAGATCGTCTCGGCGTTGGCTCCCGCCTATGATGTTTCACCGATTCTGAGCACGATTTTGCCGCCGGCCCTGTTCTCGATCGCCGGGGTGGTGGCATTGTATCGGGCGACCCCTCGCACCCGCCGGGCGAGTGGCTGACGGTCGGATAGTCTGACGAGACGCCCATGCGGCGTGCTCAGGTACCGAGTTTACGAGGCACACAAGGGACTCGCATGTTCGAAGATCAGAGCAG
>JAGXGL010000049.1 GCA_024636755.1 Guyparkeria sp.
CACGAAAAAACCCGCCATCTCAGGCGGGTTTTTTCGACGCTATGGTGGGGTGACTGATGGGATTCGAACCCACGACCACCGGAATCACAATCCGGGGCTCTACCAACTGAGCTACAGTCACCATCGAAGGGCTTTCACCGTTCGTGCAGGTGCGCTTATGGCGCGCCAGGCAGGACTCGAACCCGCAACCCTCGGCTTAGAAGGCCGATGCTCTATCCGGTTGAGCTACAGGCGCAAGTTTCGGCTAATTTACTGGTCGGAGTGGAGGGATTCGAACCCCCGACCACCTGGTCCCAAACCAGGTGCGCTACCAGGCTGCGCTACACTCCGTTCGCCGTCATCGCGCAAACGCGCCTCGCCCGCCGGTAGCGGTTCGACCCGTGCCGGTGACGAAGGTGCGCCATGATAGGCATCGACCGGGGCCAAGTCAATCGCCCCGCGCGGCACACTCGACGGTCAATGGCGGCCCGCGCGAATCAGGCCGCCCAGCCCGCGATCGTCCAGCGCCTGATTGAGCAGGGTGCGGATCTCCGCCGGCCGTTCGCAATGCATCGCCCGTTCCAGCAACGCTTGCGCGTCCGTATGCGAGAAACTGCGAATCACCCACTTGATGCGCGGCAACGAGCCGGCGCTCATCGACAGTGAGTGGATCCCAAAACCCAGGAGCAAAATGGCGCCGAGCGGATCGCCGGACAACTCGCCGCAGACGGCGACCTCGCATTTCTGGCGTACGCCGGCGGCACAGACATCGCGAATCGCGGCGAGCACCGCCGGGTGCAGGGCATCGTAACGCGAGGCGACGCGCTCGTTGTTGCGATCGATCGCCAGCAGGTACTGGGTAAGATCGTTGGTGCCGATGGAGAGAAAGTCACAGCGACTGGCCAACGCATCGGCTTGGTAGACCGCCGAGGGCACCTCGATCATTACCCCGATCTTCGGCCGCTGGATCTCGCCGATCTCCTCGGACACCTCATCGAATGCCTGCGCGATGTAGGCCAGCGACTGGTCGAGCTCCTCGACCGCCGAGATCATCGGCAGGAGGATATGCAGGTTGTTCAGCCCCGCCGAGGCCTTGAGCATCGCGCGGATCTGGGTGAGGAAGATCTCGGGGTGGTCGAGCACCAGCCGGATGCCCCGCCAGCCGAGAAACGGGTTGTCCTCGCGGATGGGGAAATACGACAGCGGCTTGTCGCCCCCCACGTCGAGCGTACGCAGCACCACGGGCTTGCCGGCAAAGGTCTCGAGCGCCTCGCGGTAGATATGGGCCTGCTCCTCCTCGCCGGGGAACTGCTTGCGAATCTGGAACGGCACCTCGGTGCGGTACAGGCCGATGCCCTCGGCGCCGACGGTCAGCGAGGGCGCCATGTCCGAGAGCAGGCCGATATTGACGTGCATGGCGACACGCACGCCATCGGAGGTCAGCGCCGGCTCGTCACGCAGGGCGGCAAGCTCTTCGGTCAGCTCGGCCTCCTCGCGGGCCAGCCGCCGCATCTCCTCGCGCAGCGAGCCGCGCGGGCGCACCACGACTAGGCCGCGGTACCCGTCGACCACCACTTCCTTGTTGCGCAGCCGCGAGATCGGCAGGTCGGAGACGCCCATCGCCGCCGGCACGCCCAGCGCACGCGCCAGAATCGCGAGATGGGAGGAGCCCGAGCCGGTCGACGAGACGATACCCACCAGGCGCTCGGTGGGCACCTCGGCCAGATGCGAGGCGGACAGGTCGTTGCCGACCAGCACGATCTGATCGGGCCACTCGGTCGGCCCGGCGCTCTCGGCATGCAGCTTCTGCAACACCCGGCTGCCCAGGTCGCGGATGTCCTGGGCGCGCTCACGCAGATACGAATCGCTCATCTGCTCGAACACGGCGGCGTGCTCGGCGATCGCATCGCGCAACGCCGCCCCCGCCCACTGGCCGGCACGGATATGCTGCTCGATCGCCTCGACCAGCGAGCCACCCGACAGCATGCGGATGTAGGCATCGAACAGCAGGTTCTCCTCTTCACTGCCAGATGCCCGCGCGAAATCGATCTTGAGCTGCTCGAATTCCTGGCGGACGGCCTCGATGGCGCTGTCGAGCACGGCCAGCTCGTGGTCGATGTCCTCGACATCACGATCCTCAACCATCTCCAACGACTGGCCGTCGGCCACCACCACCGCGGTACCGAACACCACGCCGGGCGACCCCGGCAGACCGCGCGCCGAGAAGGCCGAGTCAAAGCCGCCCGGCTCGTTGCCGGTGCGCATCAGCTCGCCGCTCGCGCGGGCATGGCGAATGGCCGAGGCCAGCTGGGTCGCCAGGGTGACGACGAAGGATTCCTGATCGTCGGAAAACCGGCGCCGCTCGCGGGCCTGCACGACGAGCACGCCCAGCACGTCCCCGCGATGGATGATCGGCACGCCGAGGAACCCGTGATAGGGCTCCTCGCCGATGTCGGTTACGAACTTGAAGGCCGGATGCAGCGCGGCATCCTCGAGGTTGATCACTTCGGCGCGGCGCGCGACCAACCCGACCATCCCCTCGTCGAGGGCGAGCGACACCTGCCCCACCATCGCCTTGTTCAACCCCTCGGTGGCCTGCAGCACCAGGCTGGGTTCGACCGCCTCTGCCTCATCGCCGCCCAGGACGTAGACCGAGCAGACCGAGACATGGAGCGCCGACTGCACCCGCCGGGCGATCAGGTCGAGCGCGGCCCGCAGGTCGGCGGACTTGGAGACCTCGGTGACGATCTGGCGGAGTTCATCGAGCATCGCGATTCCCCGTCGTGGCCAAATCGGCCGAGGAGTCGCGTCCGCCGCGCCGCTCGAGTTGCTCGGGCAGGCAGTCGTCCGGGCATTCGGGGGGCACGCCCTCGATGAAGGGCGCAAGCTGGCGCAACGCCTGGAAATAGACGGTGCGCTTGAAGTAGATCACTTCGGGCAAGATCGACCAGAAGGGACGCCATTCCCAGCCGTCGAATTCCGGCTTGTGGGTGGCATTGAGATCGAAGGCGCTCTCGTCGGTGCGCAGGCGCAGGAGAAACCATTTCTGCTTCTGACCGATGCAGACGGGTTGGACGTGACGCCGGACCATGTTGCGCGGCAACCGGTAACGCAGCCAGCCGCGGGTCCAGCCCATCACCGAGACATGCTCGGGCAGCAGCCCCACCTCTTCGTGGAGCTCGCGATACATGGCCTCCAGCGGCCGCTCCTCGACATTGAT
The DNA here is from genome assembly GCA_024636755.1 of Guyparkeria sp. Lineage (GTDB taxonomy): Bacteria > Pseudomonadota > Gammaproteobacteria > Halothiobacillales > Halothiobacillaceae > Guyparkeria. Next base: position 3,200 of record JAGXGL010000049.1, read on the forward strand.
GCCACCTTGGGGAAACTGCCAGGAACGATGCCCGACCCGTTTGCCCCAGAAGACCTCGCCTCGCTGGTTGCACACGATGATGCCGACATTGGGTCGAAAGCCGCTACGGTCAATCACGATTCCACTCTTGCAAAAGGTCAGTCGCCTGAAATGGCGGGACGTCGCGCCCCGCAGGGGTAAACCACCACGACGGCACCCGGCCGTGGGTGGTCACCCAAGTGTCATTGATTCTTTCACAAAACCCGGGGGCGATAAACCGACGCCGCCAACCGGCTGGCGAACCACGGCGGGAATGACCCACCTCCTTGGCTTTCCGGCGTGCTCCGCCATCGATACGCCCGTCCGAAGACGGGGATGATTGCTCGTCGACAACCGGCAATACGGGGGACCGGACAAGCCGCGAAGCCCTTTCGGGCAGGCCGCCGGGCACAGAGAAGAATCGCGCAGCCAGGCCGGCATTTCCCCGGGCCGCGATCCGGCGATGTTTGGGGTATCATGCGCGCCCGTCGACCCGGCACCGGCCGGGACCCCACGCGACCATGATGGCAGGCAAACCGCGCCCTGCCGGCAGGAGGCCCTTCGTGAAACTCGCCATCTTCGACCTCGACAACACCTTGCTCGCCGGTGACTCCGATCACGCTTGGGGCGCCTTCATGACCGACCACGGCATTGTCGACGCCGACGATTACGCCCGGCACAACGACGAGTTCCTGCGCCATTACCAGCAGGGCACGCTCGATATCCACGCCTACCTGCGCTTCGCGCTCGCGCCCCTGGCCGAGCACCCGGCCGAGGACCTGGAGGCGTGGCGTGCCGAGTTCATCGAGAACGACATCCGGCCGCTGATCACTCAGGCGGCGCGCGAGCTGGTCGAATCCCACCGCCGCCAGGGCCACACCCTGATGCTGATCACGGCGACGAACGCCTTCGTCACCGGACCGATCGCCGCCCTGCTGGAAATCCCGCACCTGCTGGCGACTGAGCCCGAGCGGCGCGCCGGTCGTTACACCGGCCGATACACCGGCACGCCGACCTTCCAGCACGGCAAGATCCTGGCGTTGGAGGAATGGCTCGAGGCGCAGCAGGTGCGTCCGGAGGAGACCTGGTTCTATTCCGACTCGCGCAACGACCTGCCACTGCTCGAGCAGGTCGATCACCCGATCGCGGTCGACCCGGACCCGGTGCTGCGCCGCGAGGCCGTGGCGCGTGGCTGGAAGATCCTGGCACTGAACACCGTCGAGGAAACGGCGGGATAGAATAAGGTCACGGAACACGCCAGCGGCGCATCCCGCAACGGCGTTAAGCCGATGGCAGGGTGACGCCGCGCTGTCCCTGGTACTTGCCGCCGCGATCCCGGTACGAGGTCTCGCAGACTTCGTCGGACTCGAGGAACAGCATCTGTGCCACGCCCTCGTTGGCGTAGATCTTCGCCGGGATGGGCGTGGTGTTGGAGAACTCGAGCGTCACATGTCCCTCCCACTCCGGCTCGAGCGGGGTGACGTTGACGATGATGCCGCAGCGGGCATAGGTCGACTTGCCCAGGCAGATGGTCAGCACATTGCGCGGGATGCGGAAGTACTCGACCGTGGTCGCCAGGGCAAACGAGTTCGGCGGGATAATGCAGACATCCGCATGCACGTCGACGAAGCTGCGCTCGTCGAAGGCCTTCGGGTCGACGATAGTGGTATTGATGTTGGTGAACACCTTGAAATGGGTCGAACAGCGCACATCGTAGCCGTAGCTCGAGGTGCCGTAGGACACCATGGGCACATCGTTGCCCTCGCTGTCCTTGCTGCTGCGAACCTGTCCCGGCTCAAACGGCTCGATCATGCCGTGCTCCTCGGCCATTTGGCGGATCCAGCGATCGGACTTGATACTCATTCGGTCTTCCCGTTGCAAAGGCGGCGCCGCCGGGCGATCCTGCGGCAAAGCGCGTATGCTTGCCACAAATCAGCGGGTTGTCAACCGACCCCACCTCGTTGGCCGGCAAGCAACTTTTTCGACGCGCGCCGGTCTGTCTAGGGAAGGTCTGCACGAATTGCCATTTCACTCTGAACAAGGGATTTTTCGAGACATGCACGGCACTTTCCTCAACGTCCCACGCTTCACCCTCTCGGCCATGAACTCACGCCTCGCCGCCCTGCTCACGGCGTTGGTGGCCGCCCTGCTCCTGGGTGGTTGCGCCAGCAACCCACCGAGCGAGGGCTCGACAACAGGTGACGCAAGTCAGTCCCAGTCCGAGGAAGGCTACGACCAGTACGAGACCACCCAGGAGGCAGTCGATTTCCTGGGCGGCTCGGCCGAGGGCATCGCCCGGATGATCGACCGGGCCTTTGCCGATTACGGCCGCCCCAACGCCATCATCAAGGGTGAGGAAGGCGGTGGCGCGATCATCGTGGGCGTGCGCTACGGCATGGGCGAATTCATGGCGAAGGCCGGCGAGAAGCAGACCATCTACTGGCAAGGGCCATCGGTTGGCTGGGACTTCGGCGGCGATGCCGGACGGGTATTCATGCTGGTCTACAACCTGCCGCGTCCCGATCTGATCTTCCAGCGGTTCGCGGGCGTCAATGGCTCGGCGTTCGTCGTCGGCGGCGTGGGCATGCAGTACCTGCGCAGCCAGTCGATCGTGGTCGCACCGATTCGCGTCGGCGTCGGTCTGCGGCTGGGCGCCGGCGTGGGTTACACGCAATTCACGCAGGACAAATCCTACAACCCGTTCTGACCCGCAGGACTCGCTGCGATCTTCGACGCCGGTCTCCCCAGAGGCCGGCGTTTTTCGTGCGGGATCGCGTGCACTCTTGCACCGCCCCCGGGTCTCCACTATAAGCTTCGTGTTTGCCCCCATTGCCACCGCTTATCTGCCGGCCAATTTAAGGAGACACCCATGACGAAGCAAACTCGACTCATCCCCTCACTGCTCGCCGCCACCGCACTGAGCGTCGCCGCAATGCCGACCCAGGCCGGCTCCTCGACCGACGAGGCCGTCAAGGCGCAGTTGCAGGACTACAAGGCCACGGTGCAGGCCTTCGGCAAGACGCTCAAGGGCGAGTTGCAGGCCGCCATGAAGGCGGGTGGCCCGATGGCCGCCGTCCAGGTCTGCAACGAGCGCGCCCCGGAAATCGTCGCGGACCTGAGCGCCGAGAGCGGCTACACCCTGCGCCGCACCAGCCTCAAGCCGCGTGCGACCGAGCCCACCGACTGGGAACGGGAGGTGCTCGAGGACTTCGAGAAGCGCAAGGCCGACGGCACACCGGTGGCCGAGATCGCCTGGCATGAAGTCAAGAAAGTCGACGGCGAGAAACAACTGCGCTTTATGAAGGCGATCGCCACCGAGGGTGTCTGTCTTACCTGCCATGGTCAGGACGTCGACCCGAAACTCAAGGCCGAGATCGACCGGATGTATCCCAACGACCAGGCGATCGGTTTCGAGGAAGGCGACATTCGGGGCGCTGTCTCCATTACCGCGGCGCTCGACGACTGATCCCCGTTTTCGCCCACGGCTGAAAACAAAAAGCCCCGACGTCTCGACGACGTCGGGGCTTTTTCGTGCCCGGCCATCGCCGGTGCGCCAAGTCAGTTTTCGGGCACTTCAACGTCGTCGCTGCCGGGCACCTTGTCCCCCGGCCCATCCGGCTTCTTGCCACGACGTGAGCGGCGGTCGGACTCGGTCTCGTATTCCTCGTCCACCTGCTCGTCTTTCAGCATGTGCACGTTGGCCGGCGGGGCAGTGCCGTCCTTGTCCACACCGAAGTACAGCGTGGTGTGCGGGAACGGGATCTCGATGCCGGCCTTGTCGAAGTACATCTTCACCAGGCGGTTGTACGCCCGGCCAACGGACCACTGATCCCCGGGCGTGGTCTTGATCCTTGCTCGGATATTGACCGAACTGTCCCCCAGCGCGACCACCCCCGGGATCTCGATCGGCTCGAGGATATGAGCCTTGTAGGCTGGATCGGCCACCAACTCGTCGAACGCCGCCTGGAGCTGGGCAACCGCATCATCGATGCTCTCGCGATAGGCGATACCGTATTCACCCTTGTGGAAGGCGTATTCGCGCATGTAGTTCGAGACGATATCCACCGACGAGAACGGGATAAGATGCACCGTCCCCGATAGATCTCGAATCGACACCGACCGAATCGAGAGATGCTCTGCCGTACCGGTCACACCGGCCGCCGTAATGACGTCACCGGTGTTGATGGCGTTCTCCATCTGAATGAAGATCCCGGTGATGACGTCCTGGACCATCTTCTGCGCACCGAAACCGATCGCCAGGCCCAGCACACCGGCACCGGCAAGCAAGGGCGCGATATTCACCCCCAACTCCGAAAGGATGATCATGGCGGTGATAACGATCAGGACAATCGCGATGGCATTGCGGAACAGGGACAGGAGTGTCTGCAAACGGGCCGAGGGCATGGCCGCATCACTGTTGAGCTTCGCTTCGATCAGGCCGGTGGCGACCAGCCAGACGATCAGCGCAGTGAAAAGCACGATCGAGATGTCGATCACTGCCGCAAGCAACCAACGTCCGCCATCACTGACAAGCCAGGCGAACATGTCGACCAAGTGCCAGACCGCCAACACGCCGAAGAGCGCGACGATGCCGATGACGACCCGGAGTATCCGGAGGATCAAGGGCACGTAGGTATTCAGTCGCATCTGCAGGGTGGGCATGCGCTGACACAGGCTATCGGGCACCGGCACGCCGCGCCCGATCCACTGGGTCAGCATCGCGGCGACAAAGATGGCCGCACCGACGATGGCGACGGTGTAGAAGGTCGCCAGCGCGACGAACGGCAAGGACTCGCCCGGGCGGGTGATCGCCACGACGAACACGCCCGTCGCGTAGATCATCGCCAGCCAGTGCCAGCCGGCACCCAACAGCTGGAAACCCCAGGAAGCGACATGCTGGCGACTGCGCTCGCCGCGTGCGAACAACGCCGCGCGCACCGTGCCCCGCGCCGCCCATAGTCGACTCCAGGTATAGGCCAACGCGACCAGCGCCACTCCCCAGCCAACCGCGCTGGCCAAGTCGTCTCGGTCGGCCAACTCGATGGCGGGCACCAACATCATCCCGCCGTAGCCGGTGAACCAAGTCACGCGTGAGAGCCAGCCAGACCAGAAGTGTGAATCGTCCTTCGACAGCCGGAACAGGCGTAGCCCGGGTGATGCGGGGGCAAACACCGTCGCGATCACCAGATGAACGATCTCGACCACGACAAACGCCTGCAGCGCCAGGCCGAGCACGGCCCGGGTGGTTCGATCTCCGTCGGCCAGCCACCAGACGCTCGCCTGTGCTACCACGTAGGCCACGAACAACAACACCACACCCAGCGCCAGACTGGCGAGTACGGCCACCCCGGTGCGAAAGAGCCGATTACGCGTGGCCGCCGATTGGGCATAGGCATCGAGGCGTCGCCAAACCCGCCTCAGCAGGCGCCGGCCAATGGCCAGCACCAAGTAGGCAATGGCAAGCGCGACGGCCGTCCGCCAGGCGATCTGTCCGACCGCCACCCAGTCGACGTCCACACCATCTTTCACCAAACGCGAGGCCGCGCCGGCCATGTCGGCCACGGTTCCCGAGACCACACCCGTCAGACCCGAGGAAATCCCGTCGGCGATTCCCGGGACATCGGCCGGCTGCTCGGGCGACTCGCCGTCAGCGGCAGACAGCCGCTCGAGTTCGGCGATCAGCTCGTCGCGCTTGGCCGGGTCCTTGAGCAATTCGAGCAGACCCGCGTAACGCCCTTCGCCCCCGGCTGTAGATTCCGAACTCGCCTCGGCGTCAGTCGACTGCCCCGTCACGGACTGAGCCAGGCCGCCTGGCTGCTGGGCGACGACCGGGCCGGCCGTCATCAACAACACCAACAGCAGGATTCCCGGCCACCAACGCCAGCGGTGCGACAACGGGATGGACAGATCGGCAGGGACAGATGACATCAAGCGTTTCTCCGGCATGGGACGATAACGGCAAACAGACTAGCAAAGGAAACCACGGACCGAGGCTGGACGGCACCATCCGCCCTTCGAGCGGCTGAGCATCAGCTCGCGCCACCCTCGTGGAACCATTCGTGAATGCGGGTGGCAAGGGTGGGCGAGATGCCAGGCACCTTGGCCAGTTCGGCGACGCTCGCCCCCTTGAGGCCACGGATCCCGCCGAAGTGTTTCAGGAGCGCCTGACGGCGCTGGCCACCGACACCGGGGATGCGCTCGAGATCCGACTGCGTACGGGCCTTCTGCCGCCGGGCGCGGTGACCCGTGATCGCAAAGCGGTGCGCCTCGTCGCGCACCTGCTGGATCAGATGCAGGGCCGGGTCGTGCGGACTCAAATGGTCTTCCACGTACAACCCCGGTGACCCAACCAGCGGCTGGATCAGGCTCTCTTCGCCGGGTCGGCGCTCGGGGCCCTTGGCCACGCCGATCACCCGCACGCGGTCGGCAAGATCGCGTTCATTCAACACATTGATGGCCTGGGCGACCTGTCCCTTGCCGCCATCGATCAGCAGCACGTCCGGCAACACGCCGGACTCCCGCACCGCGCGGTCGAAACGCCGCGTCAGGGCCTGATGCATGGCTGCGTAGTCGTCCCCCGGCGCGATACCCTCGATGTGATAGCGACGGTACTGGTCCTTGCGTGGCCCTTCCGGCCCGAACACCACGCAGGAGGCCACGGTCAGCTCGCCCTGGGTATGGGAGATATCGAAGCACTCGACCCGCTCGATCCGCTCCATGGCGAGCCATTCGCCCAGGGCCTCGAACCGGCGCGTCAGTCCGCGACGGCTGACCAGCCGTTCGGCCAGGGCGATGCGCGCGTTCTCGCGGGTATCCTCCAGCCAGGCGCGCGCCTTGCCCCGTTGCGGCACCAACAACTCGACGCGATGCCCGGACTGCTCGGCGAACACCCCGGCCAGCCAGTCAGTGTCCTCGGGTAGGTGATCGCAGAGAATGCGCCGTGGCAGGTCGCGATCGCTGTAATAAAGCCCGAGAAAACCGCTGATCACCTCGCTCGGGTCGGCATCGGCCGGTACGTCCGGGAAGAAGTGTCGGGTGCCCAGATGCCGGCCATCGCGGATGGTGGCCACCCCCACGGCGGTGGCGCCCTGCTCGCTGATCTGCGCGATCACGTCCGCATCCCCCGACATCCCGGTGATGCCCTGCTGCTGGCTGACCGCGCGCAGCATGCCGATCTGGTCGCGCAGGGCCGCGGCGGCCTCGAAATCCAGCGCCTCGGCGGCGCGCTCCATGCGGGCCACCAGATCATCGGTCAGCTTCTGGCTGCGCCCCGACAGAAACGCCATGGTGTCCTCGACGTCCTGGCGATATTCCGCCTCCTCGACGAAATCCACACAAGGGGCCTTGCAACGCTCGATCTGGTACTGCAGGCAGGGGCGCGAGCGGTTCTTGAAGACGCTGTCCTCGCACTGGCGCACCTTGAACATCTTCTCGAGCAGGTTGAGCGTCTCGCGCACCGCGCCGGCCGACGGATAGGGGCCGAAATAGCGCCCCGGCCGCTTGCGCGAACCGCGGTGATAGGCCAACCGCGGGAACCGGTCGTTGGTGGAGATGTAAATCCAGGGGTAGCTCTTGTCGTCGCGCAACAGGATGTTGTAGCGCGGCCGGTGGGCCTTGATCAGGTTGCTCTCCAGGAGCAGTGCCTCGGCCTCGGTCTGGGTGGTGGTGATCTCCACCTCGTGCACCTGCTCGACCAGCCGTCGGGTCTTGATCGCCGCCGGCTTGCCGCGGAAGTAGCTGGACAGCCGATTCTTGAGATTGCGCGCCTTGCCGACGTAGAGGATCTCGCCGTCGGCATTGAGGAAACGGTAGACGCCGGGGCGCTCGGTCACGGAGGCCAGAAAGGCCTTGGCATCGAACCGGTCGGTCATCGGAGCGGGGGGAGTATCAGGCGGAGAGGACCGTACGACCGGCCTTGACTGCCAGTCGCAACAGGTCGATGTCGGTGCTGACGCCGAGTTTCTCGTGAATGCGGGCGCGGTAGGTACTGATCGTCTTGGGACTGACGCAGAGCGCCTCGGCAATCAGGGTGTTGTTCTTGCCGTCGAGGATCATCCGCAACACCTGCTGCTCGCGCCCGGAAAGCACCTCGAAGGGGTCTTCCTCGGGACGGCCGTTCTGCAGGGCGATCTCCTGGGCGATGCGGCTGGAGACGTAGCGCTTGCCGTCGGCCGCCTTGCGGATCGCACTGATCAACTCGTCGGGATCGGCATCCTTGGTGACGTAGGCATGCACGCCGCAATCGAGCACCTGGCGCGCCAGCGTGACATCGGCCTCGGCGGTCAAGGCGATCAGACCGAGGCGCGGATGGGCCTGATGAGCGCGCTTGAGGCACTCGAAGCCCCCCATTCCGGGCATGTGGATGTCGCAGAGGATCGCGTCGATCGCCTCCGAGCGCAACGTGTCGAGGGCACGCTCGCCACTGTCGGCCTCCGCGACCACCTCGATGTCACGTACCCCGCCGATCAGGTGACTGATCGCGGCACGCACCATCGTGTGATCATCAACAATCATGACCCGAATCATCGGCAACCCTTCGTATTGGTGCGGACACGCCCGTATCGATTCTTCACCGAGCATCCCGTCCTGCAGACACCGGCCCGGCAACAGCCCGAAGCCCACCCCGGCATTTCGTCACGCGCCACCCGTGAGTCGCGCCGATCAGCCGGCAATTTACCACTGACTGTAGGGATTTTTAACCAACGAGACGTTGTAGTACCTGGCGTCATGTGACACCTCCTCACCCAACCATGCCGGATGGGCAAAGGGCTGATCCACATGCTCGAGCTCCACCTCGGCGACGATCAAGCCGTCGTTCTCGCCGTGGAACTCGTCGATCTCCCACAACACGCCGTCACGCGGGACGAAATGGCGGGTCTTGTCGATCACCGGCCCGGTGGTCAGGTGATCGAGCATCCGTTCGGCGTCGGCCACGGGGATATCGTATTCGAATTCGTCGCGCGAAATCCCGAGGGTCCGGCTCTTGATGTTCAACCAGGCCCGGCTACCGGCGATGCGGGCACGCACGGAGACGGGCCCTTGGTCATTGAGATAGCCCTGCACCATGCGCTCGGAGCGCTCGACCTCGTCGCGCCAGGCATCACTGGCCAGCAGGAACTTGCGTTCGATTTCCTTGCCCATGCGCCCCTCCGGAGAGTCGAGAACGGTTTTCAGTAGCGCAGCAGCGCCGAACCCCAGGTAAACCCGCCACCGAATGCCTCGGTGAGGATGACATCGCCGCGCTTGATGCGCCCGTCGCGCACCGCCACATCCAGCGCCAGCGGCACCGAGGCGGCCGAGGTGTTGCCGTGACGGTCGACAGTCACCACCACCCGATCCATCGACATACCCAGCTTGCGCGCCGTGGCCTGGATAATGCGAATGTTCGCCTGGTGCGGTACCAACCAGTCGATGTCCTTGGCCGTCATGCCGGCGGCCTCGACGGTCTGATCGACGATGCGCCCCAGGGTATTGACCGCCATGCGGAAGACCTCGTTGCCACGCATCTCGATAAAGGCGGTGCCGTCGGCGAGCCGATCGGGATCGGTGACCGCCGGGTCGCGCTTGACCGTGGTCAGCAGCGATTCGTAGCTGCCGTCGGCGTGGAGGTCGGTGCGGATGATGCCCGGCTCGTCCGAGGCCTCGAGGACCACCGCGCCGGCACCGTCGGCGAACAGCACGCAGGTGTTGCGGTCCGACCAGTTGACGATCCGGGAGAGCGTCTCCGCCCCGACGACCAGCGCGCAGCGGGCCGCCCCGGTCTTGATGAACTTGTCCGCCACCGACAGCGCGTAGACAAACCCGGTGCACACCGCCTGCACATCGAAGGCCGGCGGGCCGTGAATGCCGAGTTTTTGCTGCAACAGGCAGGCGGTGGAGGGAAAGGTACGATCCGGGGTCGTGGTCGCCACGATGATCAGATCGACTTCCTCGGGCACCCGGCCGGCGGCCTCGAGCGCTCGGCGCGCCGCGGGTTCGGCCAGATCGGAGGTCAACTGGCCCTCGGCGGCGATGTGACGCTGCTCGATGCCGGTACGCTCGCGAATCCAGGCATCCGAGGTGTCGACGATCTGCTCGATGTCATGATTGGTCATGACCCGCTCGGGGAGATAGCTGCCGGTGCCGGTGATGCGCGAATGGATCATCCGTCAGAGCGCTCCTGCAACAATTTCTCCAGACGCTGGTCGATGCGACGCGGGACGTCTTTCTCGATCTCGCGCAGGGCCACGTCGAGTGCATTGCCGAAGGCCTCGACATTCGCACCCCCGTGGCTCTTGATGACGATGCCCTGCAGGCCGAGCAGGCTGGCGCCGTTATAGCGACCGGGATCAACACGCTTTTTCAGCCGTGAAAGCACCGGCATCGCCATCAGGGCCGCCAGGCGAGAGAAGATGCCCCGCTTGAACTCCTGGCGCAGGAAGTGGCTGATCATCTTGGCCACCCCCTCGCTGCTCTTGAGCGCGACGTTGCCGACAAAGCCGTCGCAGACGACCACGTCGACGCCACCCTTGTAGATGTCATCGCCCTCGACAAAGCCGATGTAGTTCACCGGCCCCGCCTCGAGTCGCTCGGCGGCGCTCTTGACGGTGTCATTGCCCTTCATCGCTTCGGCACCGACATTGAGCAGGCCGACGCGCGGCGACGGGTTGTCGTCGAATGCCTCGACCAGCACCGAGCCCATGACCGCGAACTGGAACAGGTGCTCGGCGTCACAATCGACGTTCGCCCCGAGGTCGAGCACGTGGGTGTGCCCGGCCACGTTGGGCAACGCGGTGCAGATGGCCGGGCGCTCGATTCCCGGCAGGGTCTTGAGCACGAACTTGGCCGTGGCCATCAGCGCGCCGGTATTGCCGGCACTGACCGCCGCCTGCGCGCGACCGGCTTTCACCAAATCGATCGCCAGCCGCATCGACGACGATTTCTTGGACCGCAGGGCGACCGCGGGTGATTCGTCCATCGCCACCACCTGGTCGGCGTGGACGATCTCGAGTCGATCACGATCGACGCCGGACTCGTCGGCCAGGCACCGCTCGATCGTGGCCTGGTCGCCGACCAGCAACAGCCCGGCCGACGGGTGGCGTGACAGGAAACGGACGGCAGCACGAACCGTGACGTCCGGTCCGTGATCACCGCCCATTACGTCAATTGCGATCTGGCTAGTCATCGACGCCCCTTGCCTACTGGAAGCCCGCGCGTACCGGCGCTGCCCGGCTCACCGACAAGCCGGCGCAGGCAGCCCGTGCCGCCCGACAAGCAGGCGGCGGCAGGCAGACGTTCGGCGATAGAAATCAGGCGTTGTCGCCCGACTTGGTGACCACACGACGACCACGGTAGAAGCCGTCCGGGGTGACGTGGTGACGGCGATGGGTCTCGCCGCTGGTCGGGTCGATGGACAGCTGGGTGTTCTTCAGGCTGTCGTGGGCGCGGCGCGAGTCGCGCTTGGCGCGGCTGACCTTGTTCTGCTGTACGGCCATGGTTTTCTACCTCCAAAATGATCAAGACGCGCCGGGGCGCGCCTGCAGGTTTTCAACGTTTCCTTTTCCGTCGCGGCAACGCGCCGCGACACGAATTCATTCACCCCGGGTCAATCTTTCCCCGGCCCCTTCTTCAATGCGGCCAGGGCCGCGAAGGGATTGTCGTCGCCGTCATCGTCGACCGGCTCGGCAAGCTGGCCCGACTCGTAAGGCCGATCGGGCGGGATCGGCCCACAGGGTGTTTCATGCACGGGCATCAGGGGCACTGCCATCAGCAGTTCGTCCTCGATCAGCTCGAGCAGCTTGACCCGCCCCTCAGGCCCGAGGATCACCGGCTCGGCCTCGGCGTCGACGTGTTCGGCCTGCTCCTCGCTGAACACGAAGCTCAACAGGGAGGCCGAAGCGACCGACTGCACCACTGTCTCGCGGCAGCGGGCGCATTCCAGCGCCAACGACGCCTCGACGCCTATCTCGGCGGACAAGGGATGGACCCCCTGGCCCTCGAAGAAACGCACCCGATAGGTCAGCCGACCGTCCTCGGGGGCCATGTCGCGACAGCGGGGCAGCGCCGAGAGCGTCAGCTCACCAGCCTTCTCCTCGCCCGCCCGGCACGCGGCGCGCACGTCCAGCGGCACGCTCAACTGCCTCACGTCCAACGGCTTGGCATCGTTCTGACTGTCGTCTGTCGACATTGGCTACATCCTGCGCCGGCTGACCGGGACGCACCACGGCGCCAACGGCCTTGCAAGCGGGAATCGTAATCCGCTAAGTTTACCGGCTTCTCACACTTTCGCCAAACACAATGCCGCACCACAAACCAGACCTGATACTCGCCTCCGGCTCGGCAACGCGCCGCCAGTTGCTCGACCGGCTGCAAATCGCCTACACCGTCGATGCCGCCGACATCGACGAAACACTGGCCGCCCAAGAACCCGCGCAAGAGGCTTGCCTACGACTCGCCCGGGCAAAGGCCGCCCGAGTCGCCGAGCGCCACCCCGATGCCGTGGTACTGGGCTCCGACCAGATGCTGTACTGGCGTGGCGGCATTCTCGGCAAGCCCGGCGATGCCCAGACCGCCCGTCGACAGCTCGCCGAGATCGCTGGCGAAGCCATCGCCTTCCACGTGGCGATCAGCGTTGCCTGCCCGGACGGGCGGCGGCTCGACTGGCACGAAACCGTCGAGGCACGCATGCGGAAACTGACCAACCAAGAGATCGCCCGCTACGTCGAGATCGAAAAACCCTTCGACTGCGCCGGCAGCATGCGCTCGGAAGGCCTTGGCGTCTGCCTGGTCGATCGCATGGACAGTCGTGATCCCAGCGCGATTCTCGGCATGCCGCTGATCGCCACTGCGCGCCTGCTGCGCGACGCGGGCTTCGACCCCTTGCGCAGCGACTGAAGACCGCCAGGCAACGGGTTTTCCAAAACGCCCCGCGACCGGCGCCCGGTCAATCCCACCCGAGCCTGAGCTGATCACGTCAGCACGGCGCCTTGCCCGCAGGTGGTCACCGGAATGCTGGCTGCCGTCGTTCTGTGCATGACAGAGAAGTCACCAGCATTTGACGCCCCCGGTCCCGTGCAGTAAAAACACCGCTTTCCCATCGTCAGGATATCCACGTGACACTGCTCATCGCCGCCCTGCTAGGCGTCATTCAAGGCATCTTCATGTTCCTGCCGGTGAGCTCGACGGCCCACCTGGTGCTGACCCAGCACTGGCTGATCGAGAAGGGCCATGACCTGCCGCCGCCGGATAGCCCCGAGATGATCCTGTTTGACCTGGTTGTGCATGTCGGCACGCTGGTCTCGATCGTGGTGGTGTTCTGGTCCAGCCTTTGGCGCTTCACGCAGAACGCGGCGACCGGCGCCCTCCACTGGGCCTCGGCCGAGGGTCGGCACGGGGGCATGCCCCTTTACGTGCGTCTGTTTCTGCTGGGGATGCTGTCGGTGCTGGCCACCGCCGTCATCGGCTTCGGGCTCAAGACCACCTTCGAACAGGTGTTCGCCACGCCGGTGATGATCGCCTTCACGCTGACTTTAACCGGCATCCTGCTGTGGTGGACCGACAAGCTGGGGCCGCGCCGGCGGGGCCTCAAGGGCATCAATGCCAAGGTGGCGACGGTCATCGGCGTGGCGCAGGGCCTCGCACTGGTCCCGGGCCTGTCGCGCAGCGCCATGACCATCGTGTTCTCACTATTCACTGGCCTAAAACGCCGCTGGGCCGCCGAATACAGCTTCTTTCTGGCCATTCCGACCATCCTGGCGGCCACCCTGGTGCAGAGCCTGGAGGTCTGGGGCGATCTTGGCCTCAATGGCATCAGCCTGATGGCC
>JAGXGL010000050.1 GCA_024636755.1 Guyparkeria sp.
CGAAGGCTTCGAAGGCGGCTTGGAGGCCTTGGTCATCCTGGGAGTAGGGCAGGTTGCCCACGTAAATATTGATCATCTCGAAAACAAACTCTCAAAACCGTGCTGATCTGGCGACCGGCCGGGGTGTTCAGCACGCATCCATCCCGGTCGGATGAGGCCCGCAAGTGAGCCGCGCCAAACTATTGGGCAGCAATCGGAACCTTCATTTGTTTGACAGTAAAGCATTCGGGCGTGAACGCAAGCAGTGTTTTCGGCCCGTTTTTGGGTGTGCGGTTTTCAACCATCTGCCGCAAACGAAGACCCCGGTTAGATAAGTCATGGGCACATCAGATTCGCGTTCCGGCGGCTTTTGATGGCCGAACAAAACCCGCAATCGCCCGTCTGGTTTTCCCTTGGAGCGAGTATTGCCCTTTTGAAACAAAAGGGGGACGTTTCCTGGGAGGCAAACCGCGCACGGTTTACTAAGATCCGGTTCAACTGGCGTTTTTGGCCGCGTGCCGTACTTGTATCAACTGACAGGAGTCGATCGTTCACCCATGGATCTGATGGCACCCCCGGACAAGTGGACTCCATTGGTGGTTCGGTATCCCAGGTCGATTCGACGCATCGGGATGCTGCTGACGGGGCTTGCCCTGCTGTTAGCAATCACAGGCACTCGGGCGGCAGACACGTCCATGCTTGTGGGGAGCTGGTGGGATGCGCAAGGGCAGCGCGTCGCGGACGACCAGGCGCTGGAGCGCCTTCGCGATGCGCCGGTGATCCTGCTAGGCGAAGTGCATGATTCCCAGGTGATCCACCGGCGACAGATCGAGTTGATCGAGGCATTGAACGGGCCGTTTGTGCTGGCGCTCGAGCAGCTCGATCGGGGTGACGACGGCCAGATTGCCCACCTTAATGAAGGGGAATTTCAGAACGGTCGAGCGCGTGCCCAGGCCGGCGGGTTCGATTTCGACGGGTGGGGATGGGGACACTACGGCCCGCTGTTCGACTGGGCAACGGAACGCCGGGTCCCGCTCTGGCCACTGAACCTGTCGCGAGAGAAGGCCATGGCGGTGGCCAAGGCAGACGGCACTGGCTGGCGAGACGTGATGGATAGCGACGCCCTCGCGTGGATCGACGCGATGGCACCGAAACTGTCCTTGCCCGACGAACATCAGCGTGCACTGGTCGACGTGCTCGAGCAATCGCATTGCCAGGAAATCCCGCCCGCCATGTCCCGCCGCATGGTTCGGGCACAGGTGGCGCGCGACGTGTTGATGGCCGAGGCGATCATGGCTGCGCGCGATGCCTATCCGTCGCACCGGATCGTCGCCGTGATGGGCAATCAGCATGTCCGGCTGGACCGTGGTGTGGGTTATTGGTTGGCACGGGCGGCCGAGAAAGAGCGCCCGGAAGTGACGTCCATCGCGATGGTGCCGATAAACCATTTGAGTGGCTCACCCGATCCTGACGGGGCCTACGACCTGCGTTTGATCATGCCCGAGGTCACCCGGGACAACCCGTGTGCGTCCACGCCCGCCGATGAGTCGGCAACGTGATGTCCGGCCCCCCGTTGGGGCGGGTGAGGCCGGCGGAAAAGGGCGTTGCGCCACGTGTTACGGTGGGCCGGAAAGATGGATTTAAACCATTAGAGCCGTTGATAAACAACGAAAAAGAGGGAAGTGACCATGTCGAAGAGATTACTCGCAGCATCCGTCGCGTTCGCACTGGCCGTCCCGGTCAGCGGGATGGCGGAGTCCTCTTCGGATGAAGCCAGCGCACTGGATTTCGATTTCTATGGTTCCATCCGAATGCAGGGTGAGTACGTTGATCCGGACGACAATTCGGTTGAGGACGACTACTTCGGCTTTCGGGATGCCTATTCCCGCATTGGGGCGAAGGCTAGCTACGATACCGGTGCGGTAACCTTTTTCGGTCAGGTCGAGTCCGGTTTGGATCTAGCCAATTTCCGGGTGCAAGGCCCGTATGAACAGAATGACACCGGCGCCCATGAGAACGATCAACTATGGGACCACCTGCGTATTGCGAAGGTCGGCATTTCCGGTGACTTCGGCACATTGGCTTACGGTCAGGACTGGCTCCCGTACTACAACGCCATCGCCTACCCGGTGGACATGTTTTCCACCTATTACAGTGGTTTCGCGACTTACACGGCATTCCGGCGGAACAACACCCTTGCCTACTACAGTCCCGATTGGTCGGGTTTGTCGTTCTCCGGCGGCTACAGCCACGAGGGTGGCAACGAGGATTCCTCGGGTGATCTCGACGATCGATATCAGCTCACCGCGAGTTATAACCTTGGCAACACCACCTTCTCGGCAGGCGTGGATGACATGGGCGGCTCAGCTGACATGAGCATCTACGGTCTTTCTTTGATGCACACCATGGAGAATGTAGGGGACGGCTCAATTTACATCGGCGCCAAGGCCGAACGTATCTCCAGTGATATCGAGACCGACGTGTATGGCGAGGACGGAGATACGGCCGTCAATCTTTTCGCTTCGTATACCGTCGGCAAGCATACGTTCAAGGGGATGATCGCCGACGTGCCGAAGTACGGCGAGAATCTGTTTCACGCAGGCTATGACTACCAGTTGATGGAAGACCTGAAATTGTTTGCTGAGTACTATTACGAAGAAGAAACCGCCGCGATCACGACCCGTCGTGGTGGCGCTGCGGACACCCTCTGGGCGGCAGATGGCGGTCAGACCGTTTCGCTTGGTTTCCGTTATGACTACTGATTACTAAGAAAGTCCTCTCACTCTAAGTGAGTCGGGATTTGTCCGAGATGAGCCGGTAGCCCGAACGTTGGGCGCCGGCTTTTTTGGTCCGAGTTCGCTGTCATGATGGCTCACGGCTGCCAGACTTCCCATGTGAACACTAAACCCTAGCGAGAGCTTGCGATGGAAGCGGAAGTCCAGGAAATTCGTGAACACATGCGTCATTATCCGCCGTTCGATCGGCTCGATCCGAAATGGCTGGATCAGATTGCCGCGCGGACGGACGTGGCCTATTACCGCGAAGGCTCCATGATCCAGGAATATGGCAAGCCCATCGATACCCTGCGCTATGTGCGTAGCGGTGCGGTCGAGGTCTATCGCCACAACGGCGAGCTGTACAACCGGATCGGGGAGGGCGATATCTTCGGCCACACCGGCCTGCTGCACAATCGCCGCGTGCGCTTCCCGGTCAGGGCAATCGAGGACACGTTGCTTTACCTGATCCCGGCGGACGTGTTCGATCGTCTCTGCGAGGAGGACGACCAGTTTGCCGATTTCGTCGAGCTATCCGGTCCACGCCTCCAGTCCACGGTGGAACAAAACGAGCGCGAGAACGACCTGATGGTCAGCCGTGTGCGTCGCTTGCTGACCCGCTCGCCGGTCAATATCGATGAAAACGCCACGGTGCACGAGGCGGCTCGCTTGATGACCGACCAACACGTCTCGTCCATCCTGCTGCTTTCAAGGGCCGAGGAGGGTGACGAGCGGGCGTTTCCTGGCGAAGAGCACGGTCATTGGCGGCTGACCGGCATCCTGACCGATCAGGATATGCGTGGCCGGGTCTTGGCCGCCGGGCTATCCGGCGAAACACCGCTCGCCGAGATCAAGCATGACCGGCTGAGCACCATCCAGTCGGACGAGTCGGTCTACGAGGCCATGCTCGCGATGCTGCGCAACAACGTCCACCACCTGCCGGTGCTGCATCGTCGTCGGCCGGTGGGCGTGGTGCACCTGTCGGACATCGTGCGCTACGAAACGCACAGCAGCCTGTACCTGGTCACCAACATCTTCAACCAGGACTCGGTCAAGGGTCTTTCCCGGTTGATGCCGGACGTGCGGGCGGCCTTCGTGCGGTTGGTGGATGACGGGGCGACCTCGCAGATGATCGGCCAGGCAATGTCCAGCATCGGTCGCAGCCTTATCCGGCGTCTGATCGAACTGGCCGAGGCGGACTTGGGCCCGCCGCCGGTGCCCTATTGCTTCATGGTCAACGGCTCGATGGCGAGGCACGACCAGACCATCGCGACCGATCAGGACAACGCCCTGGTGCTGGATGACTCGTTCGATCCCGATCAGCACGATGCCTGGTTTGCGGCCCTGGCCAAGCGGGTGAGCGACGGCCTGCATGCCTGCGGTTATCCCTATTGCAGTGGCGGGATCATGGGCACCAACGAGAAATGGCGCCAACCCCTGTCGGTCTGGCGGCGGTACTTCGAGGAGTGGATCGATAAGCCCGACCCGGAAAAACTGTTGCACAGTTCTATCTTCTTCGACCTGGAGGCCGTGCAAGGGGAAGAGCGGTTTGTCGAGCAACTCCAGGATCTGATTGCCCAACGCGCCAGCCAGAGCCCGCGTTTTCTCGCCGCACTGGCCCGCAATGCGCTCCATCGTACGCCGCCACTGGGTTTCTTCCGGACCTTCGTCATGGAAAATGACGGCCAACACAACAACTCGATCAACCTCAAACGGCGTGGCACCGCGCCACTGGTGGACGTGATCCGTGTGCATGCGCTCGCGGTCGGTTCGCGCGCGCAGACCTCGTTCGAGCGGCTCGACGATATCGTCAAGGCGAAGTCGTTGCCGGCGGGGCAGGCCGACAAGCTGCGTTATGCCCTGGAATTCATCTCGATGGTGCGCATCCGCCACCAGGCGCATGATCTAAAGCACCATAGCTCGCCCGACAACAACATCGAGCCGGAGAACGTGTCGGATGGCGAACGGCACAATCTCAAGGATGCCTTCCAGGTGCTGAGCAACGCCCAGAAATTCCTGCGGTTCCGCTACCCGACACCCAACCGGTGAGCGACGCCATGTCCAACCAACGTCAAGATGAGTCGACCTGGCCCGCTTTCTTTGCCGACAAGGCCGAGCGTTGTCAGGATCCGGCGCTGCGTGCGTTTTACGCGGCCGGTGTGCCGGCACCGCAGACGCCATTGCGTGACGTGCCGCTGATGGCGCTCGATTTCGAGACCACTGGGATGGACGTCCATCACCATGCCATCGTGTCGATCGGCCTGGTGCCATTCGATCTAACGCGCATTCGTCCCTCGGCAGGTCGATACTGGGTCGTCCGGCCAACACGGCCGTTGGATGAGGCCTCGATCCGGTTTCATCGCATTACGCATGCCGAAGTGGCCCAGGCGCCGGATTTCGACGAGGTGCTCGATGAGGTGCTGGCCGAACTGTCCGGCTGCCTCGTGGTGGTCCACTATCGTGGGATTGAACGGCCGTTTCTGGATGCCGCGGTGCAGGATCGTCGCGGTGAACGCTGCCTGTTCCCGCTGATCGACACCATGAGCATCGAGGCCCGCGAGGTGCGACAGGGCGGGTGGAATCGCCTCAAGGGGATGTGGCGTGGGTCGCGTCCATCGATCCGACTGTCTGATACTCGGACGCGCTATGGCCTGCCAGTCTACTCGGCCCACCACGCCAAGCTCGACGCGCTGGCGACCGCCGAGTTGTTGCAGGCGCAAATCGCACGGCATTACTCCCCCGATACGCCCGTGAGTGAGCTTTGGGAATAGGTGGCGCGGAGCTGGGTTCACTGGCGTTGGACCACGAAAAAAGGCGGCCGATTGGCCGCCTTTCCTGTGAGGGCTGAAGGTGGACGGTGAGTTTCTAGCTCACCGACAATCAGACCATTCTCAGGTCCCTATTTGCCACCCCTATTTGCCACGGGGCTCGCTCATCAGCCCCTTCACGATGGCATAGCACCCCGCGAGGAGCACCAACGTGAACGGTAGGCCCGCCGAGACCGCGACGGCCTGCAACGCTGCCAGGCCACCCCCGACGAGCAGGGCGATGGCAATTGCGCCCTCGATCATGCCCCAGA
Source organism: Guyparkeria sp. (assembly GCA_024636755.1). Taxonomy (GTDB): domain Bacteria; phylum Pseudomonadota; class Gammaproteobacteria; order Halothiobacillales; family Halothiobacillaceae; genus Guyparkeria. The sequence continues at coordinate 5,833 of JAGXGL010000050.1, forward strand.
AGACCCGCTGGGGCTTGGGTGCATCGATCTTGCCGCCCGCGGTGATGGTGTCGATCACCAAGGAACCCGAGTCCGACGAGGTGATGAAGAACACGATCACCAGGACGATGGCAACAAAGGACGTGACTTCCGTCCACGGCATCTGCCCGAGCACCTCGAACAGCTGTATCGGCAGGTCAGAATTCGTCGCGCCCTCGAAGCCCTTTTGCAGCTGGTCGATGGCGGCCGTGCCAAACGCGGTCATCCAGAATACCGACACGATGGACGGGATCAGCAGCACGGCCGTCAGGAATTCCCGCACCGACCGGCCCCGGCTGACACGGGCAATGAACATGCCGACGAACGGCGACCAACTGATCCACCAGGCCCAGTAGAAGGTGGTCCAACCCTGGCTAAAGTTGGCGTCCTCGCGGCCGAAGGGGTTGGCGAGGAACGGCAGCTCGACCAAATAGGAGCCCAGGTTCTTGACGAAGCCGGTGGCGATCAAGAGCGTCGGCCCGACGAAGACGACGAACATCAGCAGCAGGAACGCCAGCACCATGTTGAACTGGGACAGGCGTTTGACCCCCTTGTCGACCCCCAAAACGATCGAGACGATCGCCACGGCGGTAATGCCGGTGATCAACAGCACCAGCGTGGCGTTACCGTCGGGGACCCCAAACAGGTGGCTCAGCCCGGCGGCGGCCTGTTGTGCGCCGATCCCCAGGGAGGTGGCCAAGCCAAACAGGGTGGCAAACACCGCCAGAATGTCGATCGCGTGGCCGGGCCAGCCCCAGATGCGCTCACCCAGGATCGGGTAGAAGATCGAACGGATGGTCAGCGGCAGCCCCTTGTTGTAGGAGAAGATCGCCAGCGACAGGGCCACGATGGCGTAGATGGCCCAGGGGTGCAGGCCCCAATGGAAGATGGTCGCTGCCATCCCGAGGCTCATGGCCGCCGACGGGTTGCCTTCAGCGGCTCCCAAGGGGGCCCAGTCGGTCCGAGCGCCTGCCTCACCCATGCTTATGCCGCCCAAGGCGGTACCGTAGTGGGTCAGTGGCTCGGAGACGCCATAGAACATGAGACCGACGCCCATGCCTGCGGCAAACAGCATCGAGAACCATCCCAGGTAGGAAAAGTCCGGTGAGGCATTGCCACCCCCGATGCGTACCCGCCCCAGTGGCGACAAGATCAGGACGACACACAGGATGAGAAAGATGTTTGCCGACAGCAGGAAGAACCAGGACATGTTGCTGTTGATCCAGTTCTTCATGCTCTCGAACAGACCGGTCGACTGCTCGGGAAGGGCCAGAGTCAGGACGACGAACGCCAGCACCAGGAGCGAAGAGATCACGAACACGGCCCCATGGATGTCGATGCTGACACCCATGGGATTGGCCTGATAGTTGTCCTGACCGATTTTATAGTCCGTATCGATCAGGTTGGCTTCGCCCTCCGGTGCCGGGACGCCCACCGATTCGCTGGGCGTATCCGGCGAATTTTCGGGTTTGTTATCCACGAGACTCTCTCCGTTGAATTGTTATTCGATGACGGTTGCTTGTCGCTGATCAGGGCCGCACGAGGAAGACCGATACGTTCGTATGCGAGGCAACCTTGCTGCCGTTGGCGGGCATGATCGCGTCGATGTGGTGGCGTAGGTGCGTGCCCATCACCACCAGATCGGCGCCGACGTCATCAATGGCCTTGAGCAGAATGTCATCCAGGTCGGCGACCGGGTCGTGGCTGTTGTAGACACGGGCGGTTGGCGGTTGCCCGTTATCCGGGGCATGTTCCTGGGCGAAGGTCCTGAGCTTCTGCTCGTACTCCTCGGGCGTTCTGGCTACCGAACTCGGCTGGGAGGTGGTGACGCCCACGTAACAGAGTTGAGCGTTGTAGTGATGGGCCATATCGGCTGCCACCGTCAACGGCTTTTCCAGCGCATCGAGATGTGCGAGATCCACCGGGACCATTATCGATTGATACATGCGATCGGCTCCTCCTGGAATTCCCATGAGAGCAGGCTTGTCGACCTGTTTCATGAACGAAACGTTTTATCGGTCGCCCGTGCCTTCGGTTGGTTCGCTTTTGGCGGGGCGGCCTCAAGACAGGCCCGAGTATAGGCACAGGCCCGTAGCTCTGCGAACTCGGGTCCCGTTCGAAACTACCAGGAACAGGGTAGTGGTCTTGTCAAACCCACAACCCATTGCGAATGATTATTGGCAGAGAAATCGCTTGATTAAGTCAAAGACAACCCGGATAAAACCGGACGGGTCGCGGTCATTATGGGTGTCGATATATGGATAATGAGGGTCTTTATTAATCAACACTGATCAAGCGCCATAACGGTTGCCCACTTGCTCGATATTTGCGCTCAAAAAGCGTCATGGGCGGCTCGTCGGTCGGTATCGACTCGATGTGACAGGCTCGCCCGTGGAATGCCAGTGCCTGCGCCAGTTCCTCGAGGTAGACCCGCCAGTTGCTGCGCGATTCGATCCGCCCGCCCAGGGCGACAAAGGCAGGGAACACCGGGTGGGCGTGAAACCGGCGCTTGAGGTGCCGTGGCTTGGGCTCTGGGTTGGGATACAGCAGATAGTGGTGAACCGGCTCCCAGCCATGCTCATGGGCCAGGCGCCAGAAATCGATCAGATCCGCCCGAACCAGCAGGCAATTCGGCGGTGTGTCCGCGCGTTGCCGCGACAACCGATCGGCCGATCGGTCCACGCCCACGATCCAGTGATTCGGGTAGCGGTAGGCGAGCAGTCGGCTGCTGTCGCCCGTGCCGCAGCCCGAGTCGAGGATCAATGCACGCTGGCTTGTCGCCAATTGGGTTGCAACCTGGTCGAATGCCTCGCGGTTGTAGGCGGCGACTGGCTTGGCGAACGGTCGTTGCGCATGCCGGATGAGTTGCCGCTCAAGGTCCTCGTGCGGTGCCGTCTGGCTGGACGTCACCTCCCGCGAGCTGCATTCCCACGGCACGGAGGCACGGCCGGCCGGATTGGGCGTCGAGTCATCCCGGGTCGATGACTCAGTCATCCACGATAGTCGAGTCGATCGGCTGGCGACGAACGCGGTCACTCAACAGGATGCCCGCCCAGCGGGTCTGCGGGCTGGAATCGAGTGCAAGCTTGGCGATCATCGTCAGCGGTACGGCGAGCAGCATCCCGATCGGGCCGAACACCCATCCCCAGACCAGCAGCGAGATCAACACGATCACCGGGGAGAGGCCCAGGGAGCGGCCCAGCAGGCGGGGCTCGAGGACGCTGCCGATGCTGGTGTTGACCACCAGATACAGCATCGCGACCAGGAAGAGGTCGAGCGCCGTGCCGCTGACCACCGTTACCAGCAGGGCCGGAACCGCGGCGATAAACGAGCCGATGGTCGGAATGAAATTGAGCAGGCCGGCGAGGATGCCCCACAGAATGGCGAAATCGATGCCGATCCAGCTCAGGCCCACGCCGACGATCAGCCCGGTGAGCATGCTGGCCCCGGTCTTGATCAGCAGGTAGCGATAAACCGAGCGCAGGAATCGGCGGGTGCGTACGCGTGCGCGGCGTCGCCCCGGGAACGCCGCGGCAAGCTTGTCGGCCAAGGTGCGTTCTTCGAGTAGCAGAAACATGAAGGCCAGCAGCACCAGCAAGGTGCTGGCGGTGAACTGACCCAGCCCAGTCGCGATGCCGGTCGCCGCACCGGTGAGGGTGCTGGTGGCGGGCAAGGGGATCTGGGCTGGGAGCAGTTCGGGCGGCGCGCCGCGCTCGGCGAGCATGGTGCGGATCTGTTCCAGCCATCCGGCCAGTTTGGCCTGATAGGCCGGAGCCTGGTTGGCCAGGCTCTCGGCCGCCCCCTGCAGGGCGACGAAAAGCAGGAAGAAGGCGAGACCGACCAACGAGAACAGGAACAGGATCGAGACCAGGCCCGGCACACCACGACGTTGCATCCATGCCATCGGCGGGGCACTGATGATCGCGAGAAAGGCCGCCAGCAGGAACGGCGTCACGATGTGGCTGACGGTCTTCAACCCGGCAAGCAGAATGAACACCGCCGCCGCACCGATCAGCCACGTCAACGGGCTGGGCTTATGTGGTTGCAGGACGTCGGGGGTCATCGCCTCGTCCCATCGGTGGCGGCGATCCCGTGTTGTTTCAGTAGCGGTTCGATGCTCGGTTCCCGCCCGCGGAAGGCCTTGAACAGGGCCATCGGATCATCGCTGCCGCCTCGTTCGAGGATATGGACGAGGAAATCCGCCCCTGCGCGCTCGTTGAACACCCCGTCTTCCTCGAAGCGTGACCAGGCGTCCGCCGAGAGGACCTCGGCCCACTTGTAGCTGTAGTAGCCGGCCGCGTAGCCGCCGGCGAAGATGTGCGCGAACCCGTGCTGGAAGCGGTTGTAGGCCGGCGCTTCAATCACGGCCACCGATCGGCGGACCTCATCGAGGGTGTCCTGGATCCGTGCCCCCGTGGCGGGATCGAAGTCCTGGTGCAAGAGCAGGTCGAACAGCGAGAACTCCAGTTGCCGGACCATCTGCATCCCGGCCTGGAACTGCCGTGCGGCGCGCAGGCGCTCGAACAGGTCGGCCGGCAGCGGCTCGCCGGTTTCGTGATGATGGGCGAACAGGTCGAGCGCCTCGCGCTCCCAGCACCAGTTCTCGAGAAACTGGCTGGGGAGTTCGACCGCATCCCAGGCGACCCCGCTGATTCCCGACACGCTGGCGGCATCCACCTGGGTGAGCAGATGATGCAGGCCGTGGCCAAACTCGTGGAACAGCGTGGTGACCTCGTCGTGCGTCAACAGCGCGGGCTCGCCACCCACCGGCGGGGTGAAGTTGCAGGTAAGGAAGGCCGCCGGCTGCTGGATACCTCCGTCGGGCAGTCGACGCCGTTGAATGGCACCCGCCATCCACGCGCCGCCACGCTTGTGCGCCCGGGCGTACAGGTCGAGATAGAAACGACCCCGTGGATTGCCGTCCCGGTCCTCGATTTCAAAAAAGCGCGCGTCCGGATGCCATGTGGGTACGTCGTCGCGCTCGCGCACCGTAATGCCGAACAGGCGGCCAACCACGGTGAACAGACCCTCCACGACCCGGTCGGCCGGGAAATAGGGCTTCAATTGTTCCTGGGAGATCGCGTAGCGGTCCTCGCGCAACTTCTCCCCGTAGAACGCCAGGTCCCAGGGCTGCAAGGTCTCGGGACCGCCGGATGCCCGGGCGAAGGCCTGCAGGTCGGCCAGTTCCTTGCGAGCCTTGGGCACTGCCTCTTTGGTCAGATCCTGCAGGAACGCCAGCACTTCGGCCGGGTTCCCGGCCATCTTGGTTTCCATGGAACGCTGGGCGTAATTGTCGAAACCGAGCAATTGCGCCAGTTCGTGGCGGATCGACAGGATGCGATCCATGACCGGGCCGTTGTCCCAGCGTCCGGCATGGGGCCCGACATCGGAGGCCCGTGTGACGAACGCCTCGTAGAGTGTTTCGCGCAGATCCCGATCTTCGGCATGGGTCATCACGGCGATGAAGCTGGGCATGTCGAGGGTGATTCGCCAACCGGGTCGCTCGGCGCGTTCGGCCGCCTCGCGGAATAGGCCGCGAGTCGATTCCGGCAGACCGGCGAGGCGCGAGTCATCCTCGATCTCGAGCGACCAGGCATTCGTGGCATCCAAGAGGTTGTTGGCAAAGCGGGTGCTCAACTGCGAAAGCTCGCTTTTCAACGTCTTGAAGCGTTCTTTGCCGGCCGAATCTAGATCAACCCCGGCGAGTCGGAAGTCACGGATCGCGTTCGCCACCACTCGGCGCTGCGGGGCGGAAAGTGATTCGAAGTCGGCACGCCCGCTGACCTCCCGGTAGGCCGCAAACAGGGCCTCGTTTTGCCCAAGATCGGTCGAATAGTCGGAGAGCTTGGGCAGACAGGCCTCATAGGCCGCGCGCAGTGCCGGGGTGTTGACCACCGCATTGAGGTGGCTGACCGGCGACCAGGCGCGATCACGCCGATCCTCCAGCGCCTCCATCGGGGCGACGAAGTTCTCCCAGGTAAACGGTGTGCCCTGTTTCAGACGCTCGGCAATGGCCGCCCGGTTTTCACTGAGGATCCGGTCGATAGCCGACTCGACATGTTCCGGCCTGATGCGGTCAAAGGCCGGTAGATCCAGGGTATCCAGCAAGGGATTGGGCATGTTTGACTCTCGACAACTGGTTAGGCGATTGACCGCGCAGATTAGCATTTTTGCCCCGGTGCCCGAGGGTTGCATGGCACGGGATGGGCGATGCGACTACCCTGAATGCGGTTGTGTGCATTTGCCTGACGCCAATTCCCTTTGGACTCCATACAGAAATGAGCCTTCGCCTGCTTTCTTGCCTTCGTCCCCGTCGCATCCGGTTCGTCATGATGGGGGTCCTTGCCTCACTCGCCGCCAGTGCAGGTGCGGCAGAAGGTCCGCGTGTGGCCACCGAGACCGCCGAACCGACCGAGATCATCGAAGTGGTGCAACTCGACGGCACGGTCAACAGCCTGCATACCGCGGAGCTTTCGGTGGCGATTGCCGGACTGGTCGACACCGTCCTGGTGGAAACCGGCGATCGGGTGGCGACCGGCACGCCCCTGTTCGAACTGGATGCCGAGCTCGAGCACTTGTCGGTGGCCAGCCTCGAGGCCGAGCGTCGTGAAGCCGTCACCGTTCGACAGGAAGCGGCGCGGCGTCTCGAGGAGGCCAGGTCGGTCGGCGCCGGCCGCCACATTCCGCAAACCGAGGTCCGGGCTCGTGCCAGTGCGGTGCAGGAGGCCGACGCCCGGGTGGCCCGACTTGCCGCCAATGTCGAACGCGGACAGGCACGTCTGGACCGCCACCGGCTTGTCGCCCCGTTCGATGGGGTGGTGATCGAGCGGCACGCGGAGCGGGGTGAATGGGTCACGCCGGGCGAGGCGCTGGTGCACCTGGTCGATCGCGACGAGCTGCGCCTGGATTTCCCGGTCCCGCAACGCTACTACCCGTTGCTTGGCGAGAAAGCCCAGCTCCGATATCGCGTCGACGGGGCGTCGATGGAATGGCAAGAGGCCGACATCGCCACCGTGGTGCCGGTCACCGACCCGACCTCCCGCACCTTCCTGGTACGCGGCCAACCCACGCTCGCAAGGCCACTGCTGCCGGGCATGGCGGTGGAGGGTCGGCTTCGTCTCCCGACGGGGCGCGACGGCCTGACCATCGCGCGAGACGCCGTACAGCGTTATCCCGACGGGCGCACCACGGTGTGGGTGCTCGATGACGAGACCGAACAAACGGTCGCCGAGCGTCAGGTCGAACTGGCAGACGGTTTCGATGACCGGGTGGTGGTGACCGAGGGTCTTGACGCGGGAGCCCAGGTGATCGTGCGTGGTAACGAGGCGCTGGAAGCGGGCATGAAGGTGCGCATCGAGGATCGCGACCGTGACGGCGAGCGGGAGGCCGACTGATGTTTGCCGCGGTAGTCCGGCACGGCACGCTGGTTACGGTCGTCACCCTGATCATCGCGATCCTGGGGGCGGTTGCCGCCTTGCGGATTCCGGTGCAGATGATTCCCGATCTCGACGTGCGCACCATCACCGTCGAAACGCGCTGGCCCGGCGCCACGCCGCAGGACATCGAGAAGGACATCCTGATCGAGCAGGAGCGTTTTTTGCGCAACATCCCGGGCCTGGCGGAGCTCAACGCCACCGCCACCAGCGATGCGGCGGAGATCGAGCTGGAGTTCCCCTTCGGCACGGACATCACCGAGGCGCTGATCGAGGTCAACAATGCCTTGAGCCAGGTGCCGAACTACCCGCGCAACGTCGACGAGCCACGCATCGCGGCCACCTCATTCTCGTCCAACGCCTTCATGTATTTCCGCGTCGCGACGCTGCCGGAAAACCCGCGCGGTCTGGACATCGACCTGATGCGCGATTTCGTCTACGACGAGGTCCGCCCGCGCATGGAGAGCGTGCCGGGCGTCTCGGAGGTGACCATGCGCGGCGGGGCCGAGCGGCAGATGCAGATTCACGTCGACGAACGCCAACTGGCGCGGCGGGGGCTGACCCTGCTCGATCTGCGTGATGCGATCCGCGCGCGCAACCAGGACATCTCCGGCGGTGAGGTGGATGCGGGCAAACGACGGTATCTCCTGCGTACGGTGGGCCGTTTCGCCAGCGCCGAGGAGCTCGAACAACTGTTGATCGCCCGCCGGGGCGATGCCGTCATTCGATTGGGTGATGTGGCCGAGGTCAATCAGGGCGGTTCGCGTCAGCGGTCGCTCGCTTTCACCAATGGCCAGAAGGTGATCGGCCTGCAAGTGCGTCGCGAGAGTGGCTCGAATGTCATCGACATCAAGTACGCGATGCTCGACGAGGTCGAACGCATCAACGAAGAGGTGCTCGAGCCGGCCGGGATGATCCTGGAGCTCAACACCGACGATGCCCGCTACGTGCAGGCTTCCATCAAGAACGTCTGGATCAATCTGGGCCTGGGTGCGGCCTTCGCCACCCTGGTGATGTTCCTGTTCCTGCGCTCCACGCGCGCGACCTTCGTGGCGATCATCGGCATCCCGCTGTGCGCGATCGCGGCGTTTCTCGGGCTGCTGGTCACCGGGCGGACCATCAACGTGATATCGCTCGCCGGGGTGGCCTTCGCCATCGGCATGACCGTCGACAACAGCATCGTCGTACTGGAGAACATCGAGCGATTGCGTCGCCGGGGCATGGACCGGCTGGAATCCGCCGTCGAGGGCGTGCGCGAGGTCTGGCCGGCGGTGCTGGCCTCGACGGCGACCACGGTGTTGGTCTTTCTGCCCATCCTCTTCATCCAGGAAGAAGCGGGGCAGTTGTATTCGGATGTGGCCATCGCGATCGCCGCGGCGATCGTTGCCTCCATGCTGGTGGCGGTGATGTTGATTCCGACGCTAAGTGCGCGCCTGGAATTCGGTCGCTCGGGACACGAAGGGGGCAAGACGCCGGCGTGGGGGCGGGGCATCGAAGCGGGGGTGCGCGGCATGATCGGGTCGCGGCCGCGGCGCTGGATCACCATGGTTGTGGTGCTGGCGATCAGCGTGTCGATCGTCGTGTTCCTCACGCCGGCGGCCGAGTATTTGCCCGAGGGGGAAGAGCCCAAGACCTTCGCGGTGATGAACGCGCCGCCGGGCTACAACCTCGACGAGATGGCACGCATCGCCGAGGAAGTCGAGGCGCACCTCCTGCCGGCAGTCGATGCGGACCCAGGAGCCTTCGAGCGTGGCGAGACGCCCGTGCCGCCGCTTCGCAATCTGGTCATGCAGGTCCAGCCCACCCAGATACGGGTAATCTCGGAGACACGTGATGCCAGCCACATCGATGCGTTGATGAGTGAGATCACCCGGTTCTACGAGCAGTATCCGGGGATGCGGGCGTTTGCGGCCAAGGGGTCGATCATCTCGAGCAACGACGGCGGCACCCGCAGTATCTCGCTGGATATCGCCGGTCCGGATCTAGCGGATATCTACGAGGTGGCGAATCGCGCCTACGAGCGGGCCGAAGCGATCTTCGATAATCCGCGCATCCAGACGCGCCCCTCGACCCTGGAACTCGCCCAACCGCTAGTCGAGATCCGCCCGGATTGGGACCGGGCCGCGGAACTGGGGTTGAGCCTGGAGGCGATCGGCTTTTCCGTGTCGGCCTTGACGGAAGGGGCCTACGTCGACGATTTCTTTCTCGACGACGACAAAATCGACATCTACCTGTACGGCTCGTCCGGGCGCGATTCGCGTCTGGCGCGGCTCGACGAAATCCTGTTGAAAAGCCCGCAGGGCGCTAGCATGCCGCTTTCGTCGGTGGCTAGCATCGACACGCGGGTGGACACCAGCATCGTGCGTCGCGTCGACGGCAAGCGGATGGTGACCCTCGACATCATCCCGCCGGATTCGGTGGCCCTGGAGGCCGGTGTCGAGCGGGTGCGCGAGCAACTGGTTGGCGAGATGCGCGCTTCCGGCGAGGTGCCCGCTGGTGTCAGCCTGTCCATCTCCGGGGCGTCTGATCAGCTCAACGCCACCCGGGAGGCGCTTTCCGGCAATTTCGTGATCGCGCTGGCGATCATCTATCTGCTTCTGGTCGCCATCTTCACCCACTGGCGATACCCGTTGCTGATCATGACCGCGATTCCCCTCGGCATCGCCGGTGGCATTGCCGGGCTGGCGC
>JAGXGL010000051.1 GCA_024636755.1 Guyparkeria sp.
CGCCTCGTCCTCGGCCAAGGTGGGCTTGGCGTTGGGGTCGCAGGAGGTCAACTGCCCGTCAAGTGGCCCATTGCCTTTCCCGTTCGGGGAAGAATCGTCGGTCATCGGGAACTCCGTTGCGGATGTTTGAGTGCCTGAAAGTGGTGATCGAGCTGCCGGGTAATCGGACCGGCTTGGCCGGCGTGCGCGCCCGCCCCGACCGGCCGACCGTCGACCTCGACCACCGGCCAGAGATCCTTGGTCGAGCTGGTGAGAAACACCTCGTCGGCCTCGCGCAGGGCACTGATGGTGACAAAGGATTCCTCGACCTCGATCACCCCCTCGCGGCGCACCAGGTCGAGCAACAGCCCGCGGGTGATGCCGGCGAGGATGCGCGGCCCGGTCGGCGCGGTCACCAGCCGACCGCCGATCACGGCGAACAGGTTGGTCGCCGCGCCTTCCATCACCAGCCCATCGCGCACCAGTACCGCCTCGTCGCAATCCTTCTCGACAGCCTGCTGTCGGGCCATGGTGTTGGGCAGGAGGTTGATGCTCTTGATGTCGCAACGCGCCCAACGCGCATCGGGCACGGTGATCACGCATGCGCCACCAGCAATCGAACCGATGGGCGAGACGGTCGCCATCACGCCCGCGGGCACATCATCGCCCGGCCAGGCATGGTCGCGTTTTGCCGGCGCGCCGCGGGTTACCTGCAGGTAGATGGCCGCGTCGGGGGCGTCGATCCCGGCAAGCAGCCGGTCGAAGATCGCCTGCCACTCGTCTCGCCCCAGCGGCTCAGGGATGCCGATCGCCGCGAGGCTGCGCGACAGGCGGGCCATGTGCTCGTCCAAGCCGAACAGCCGGCCGGCAAAGGCGGGGATCACCTCGTAGACGCCATCGCCGAACAGGTAGCCACGATCGAATACCGACACGCGGGCCGTCTCGGCATCGCACCACTCGCCGTTGAGATAGACCGGCCGTGGCTGGTTGGTCATCAGTCGTCCCACCAGAGCCAGAAGCTGTCGGTGGCGCGCTTGACGATGCCGCCCTCGGGGTTGTCCGCCAACGCCACCACCGGCCGCTCGACAATGGACTGCTCGCCGAGGCGCACCACCAACGAGCCGACGGCGTCGCCTTCGCGCAGGGGCGCGACCAACTCGCCATCGAGCTTGAGGCTGATGGCCAGCTCGTCGCGCTGGTTTTTCGGCACCAGCACGGACAGGTCCTGGCGAAGACCCACCGGCGTCTCGTCCGTCTCACCCTTGTAGACGCGCGGACTGGCCAGCGTTTCGCCGCCCGAGCGCACGTCGACGGTCTCGAAGTGCCTAAAGCCGTAGTTGAGCAGCGCCTCGGCCTGGTTGTTGCGTGCCTGGTCACTGTCGGTACCCAGCACTACCGCGATCAGCCGCATGCCGTCGCGGGCACCGGACGTGGCCAGGCAGTAGCCCGCCGCCTCGGTGTGACCGGTCTTGCCGCCGTCGACCCATTCGTTGCGGAACAACAGCTTCTCGCGGTTGTACTGCTTGATGCCGTTAAAGGTAAAGGACTTCTGGCGGAAGTACTGGTAGAGATCCGGGTATTGGTGGATCAGGCGCGAGAGCAGGGTCGCGATGTCGCGCGCGGACATCATGTGGCCCTCGGCCGGCCAGCCGGTGGGGTTCTCGAAATGCGTCTCGGCCATGCCCAGGCGCTCGGCCGTCGAATTCATTTGTGCGACGAACGACGCTTCGTTACCGCCGATGTGCTCGGCCAGCGCGGTGGCGGCATCATTGCCCGATTGCACGATCATGCCCTGCAGCAATTCCTTGATGGATACCTGCTTGCCCACCTCGATGAACATGCGCGAGCCGCCCATGCGCCACGCCTTTTCGCTCACGGTTACCTGGTCGTCCAACGAGATATCGCCGTTCTTGAGCGCCTCGAAGGCGAGATAGGCGGTCATCAGCTTGGTGATGCTCGCCGGCGGCACCGGCCGATCGGCATCACGCTCGACGATCACCTGCTCGGTGGCGTAGTCGAGTAACACGTAGGAACGCGCCGACAGGTCGGGCGCCCCCGGCGTGGGCAGGGCGGCATAAGTCGCCGTCGCCAGCAGGGAAAGCAGGGTCGCCGTCAGCAGGCCGGCAAGTCGGCCGCGTCGCCATGTCGCGGACAAGGCATTGATCATTTGTTAACCACCATCGTTGTTTCTTGAAAGCCGAGGTCACGCAGGCGACCGCGCACCGCATCGAACTCGTCGGCCGAGGCAAGCGGCCCGACCCGCACACGGGTCCAGCCACCATTCGACTGACTGACCGCCGGGAGTCCGGCGCGCCGCAAACGCGCACCGATCGCCTCGGCATTGTCCGCCTCGCGGAAGGCGCCAATCTGGAGGAAGACGTTCTCGCCCCAGCGGGCGTTGGGCATCAAACCGGCGCGGAGGTTCCGTGATCTACCCGGTTTCCGTGCCGACGAGGATGTCCGGACGGCGGTGCGGGTTTCCTCCGACCCGACCACCTCGATCTCGACCGGCACGGTGCCCTTGCCGGTCATCTCGATCTTGTGCGCCGCGGCATACGACAGGTCGATGATCCGACCCTCGACGAACGGACCGCGATCATTGACCCGCACCACCACGCTCTTGCCGTTGTCGAGATTGGTCACCCGGACATAGGTCGGCAGGCGCAGCGATTTGTGCGCCGCGGTCATCTCGTACATGTCGTAAGGCTCGCCCGACGAGGTCGGTCGCCCGTGGAACTTCGTGCCGTACCAGGAGGCCATCCCGCGCTGACGAAACCCGGAGTTGCTGGCCAACACCGTGTAGCGCTTGCCCAGCACGTCGTAGTTGTCGGGATTGCCGCGGGTCAAATAGGGCTCGTCGCGTGGCACGGCATCGCGGGTCGCGACCCGGTCCGGCGACGGGCCGCTGGCACAACCGGCCAGCAGCAGGGCGAGTAGCGACACGGCGATCGCCGCCCACGAAAATCCCGCCATGGAAAACCGCTGCCCCGTCATGGCGGTTACCTCACTCTTGCAGATGATCGACCGCCCCTGCATTCGTCTCTTCGATCGCCCCTTCAATGGCCTGGGCAAGCTGCCAGACGGCCGTGGCGTAGAGCACACTGTGATTGTACCGGGTGATGACATAGAAGTTGTTCAGCCCAACCTGATAGGCGACCTCGTCACCATCGGTGAGGGTGAACAGCATCACCTCGAAATCGTCGGGCACCGGCGCGTCATCCGGCACGGTCACGCCCCGCTCGCGCAGCTCGGCCAGCGTGGTCTTCGGCGAGAGATCACGCGCCCGGTTGAGCAGGTCATCGACCTCGGCGTCGTTAATATCGACCTCGAACATCACCGGCTCGCCCTGCCCCCAGCCATGCTCGACGAAGTAGTTGGCCACACTGGCGAAGACGTCGTGGTGGCTGTCCCACAGGTCGCGGCTGCCATCGCCATCGCCGTCGACCGCGTAATGCCGGTAACTCGAGGGAATGAACTGCGGCAAGCCCATCGCGCCGGCATAGCTGCCCTCGGCCTTGTCCATGGAGATGCCTTCCTCGCCGGCCAACCGGATGAAGTCGACCAGCTGGCCGCGGAAGAATTCCGCGCGTCGCGGGTAATCAAACCCCAGCGTCGCCAGCGCGTCGATCACGCGGTACCCGCCGGTGATGCGCCCGTAGTAGGTTTCTACGCCGATGATGGCGGTGATCACGTAGGGCGAGACACCGTAGCCTGCCGCGACCTCGTCGAGCAGCTCACCGTGTTCCTGCATGAAGTCGACGCCGCGCTCGATGCGCTTGTCGGTGATGAAGATGGGGCGGTATTCGCCCCAGGTCTTGGATTCCGCCGGGCGGGTGATCGCATCGATGATCGTCTGCTGGTACTCGGCCGAACCCAACCAGGCCTCGACCTGCGCACGCGACACCCCGGTCTCGTCGACCGCCTGATCGACGAAGGCCTGCACCTCCTCGCGGTCAAGGTAGTCGCCGGCCTGCGCGCCCCCCGCCACAACGGAACCGGCAACAAGAGAAGCGCCGAGCAGCGCTCCATGGAAAGACCGTGCCCAAGCGTGTGTCATTAGCGATCGTGCCCCAGAAAACTGCGTTGTGTGCGAATGCTCATCAGCATACCCAAACCCACCATGATGGTCACCAGCGCGGTGCCGCCGTAGCTCATCAACGGCAGCGGCGCACCGACCACCGGCAGGAGCCCAAGCACCATACCGGCATTGACCAACACATAGACCATGAAGGTCATCGAGATCGAGGCCGCCAGCAGGCGGCCTTCGACCGACTCGGCGTGCTCGGCGATCCACAACCCGCGCCAGATGACCGCGAGATACAGCAGGAACAACACCAGCAGCCCCACCAGGCCGAACTCCTCGGCGTAGACCGCCAGGATGAAGTCCGTGGTGCCCTCGGGCAGGAAATCGAGATGGGACTGGGTTCCCTGCAGCCAGCCCTTGCCCCAGATGCCACCCGAGCCGATCGCGATCATCGACTGGATGGTGTGATAGCCGGCACCCAGCGGGTCGTTGGTCGGATCGATCAGGGTCAGCACGCGTTCCTTCTGGTAGGCATGCATGACGAAGAACCACATCACCGGCATGGCGGCAGCCGCCAGCGCCACAAAGCCGCCGATGTACCACCAGGACAACCCGGCAAAGAAGAGCACGAACAGGCCCGAGGCCATGATCAGCAACGCCGACCCCAGATCCGGCTGGCCGGCGATCAGGATGGTGGGAATCCCCACCGCCAGCATCGCCACCAACACATCCAGCGGCCGCGGCGGCACGGGTCGCCGGGCGAGAAACCAGGCGATCATCATCGGCATTGCCACTTTCATCAACTCGGCCGGCTGAAAGCGGATCACGCCGAGATCGAGCCAGCGTCGCGCGCCGCCGCCCATGTCGCCGACCAGCCAGACCGCCACCAGCATCAGCACCACGACGGCAAACAGCCATGGCGCGACGACGAAGAACCAGCGCTGCGGGATCTGGGCGATGAGCAACATCAGGCCGAACCCCAGCCCGAGGCGCACGATGCTGCGCTCGACCCAGGCTTCGCTCTGCTCGGCGGCCGAATAGCCCGCCACCACGCCGATCATGGCGATCAGGGCGACGAAGAACAGCAGGATCGGGTCGAGCTGGAACACCGAGCGCAGCGTGGCGCCAAGTCGGTCGCCCAGTCGTACCGGTTGCAGACGATCACTGACCATGGATTCAGTCCCCGTGCTCGGAAAATTCGGGCTGGACCTCGGCGTCCGGCTCGACACCGAACCAGAAGTCCATTACCTGTCGAGCGATCGGCGCGGCGGTCCCCGACCCACTGCCACCGTGCTCGGCGAGGACGGCCACCGAGAGTTTGGGGTCATCGTAGGGGGCGAACCCGACGAACAGCGCGTGATCGTGCAGGCGATGCGCAAGCTCCTCGGCATCGTATTCCTCGTCCTGGCCGACCGAGAACACCTGGGCCGTGCCCGTCTTGCCCGCGATCGGATAAGGGGCCTCGATCTTGTGCGCCGTGCCGCGGTCGTGACCGACCACGGCACGCATCGCGCCGCGGGCCCGCTGCCAGTAATCGTCGCTCGAGAGCTCCAGGCGCGGTTGCGGCTGGCGATCAGCGGCGACCAGCCACGGCACGTGACGCACGCCGGACGTGGCGAGGATGGATGTCATGTCGGCCAGCTGCAATATCGTGGATAGCATGTAGCCCTGACCGATGCCCGCGATCACGGTCTCGCCGGGGAACCACACCTGCTGCTTGACCCGCTGCTTCCAATCCCGTGAAGGCATCAGGCCGGCCGATTCGCCCGGCAGGTCGATGCCGGTCTTCTGCCCGATGCCGAACTCGGTCAGGAACGCGTGCATGCGGTCGATGCCCATTCGGTACGCCAGGTCGTAGTAATAGACATCGACCGAGCGAAACACGGATTCTTCGAAATCCACCCAACCGTGACCCCACTTGCGCCAGTCACGATAGCGATGCGTGTTGCCCGGGATCTGGTAATGCGGCCCGGCGAAGAAGCGCTCTTCCGGATCAATCAGCCCGTACTCCATGCCGGCCAACCCCATCACCGGCTTGATGGTCGAGCCCGGCGGATACGTGGCCCGGGTCGCGCGGTTGTAGAGCGGCCGATCCGGGTCCTCGAGCAGCTCGCGATAGGCCTTGTGGCTGATGCCGTCGACGAACAGGTTGGGGTCGAACGACGGCCGGGAAACCATCGCCCGGATCGCCCCGTCACGCGGGTCCTGGGCGACTATGGCGCCGGCGTACTCGCCCAGCGCGGCCGCGGCCACGCCCTGCAGACCGACGTCAACGGTCAGGGCGATGTCCTTGCCCGGCACCGGGCGTTGCGTGTCGAGCACCTTGACCTCGCGACCCAGCGCGTCGACCTCGACCATCCGGTACCCCGGCTCGCCGTGCAGGCGATCCTCGTACTGACGCTCGATGCCGGTCTTGCCGATGTATTGCGTGCCCTGGTAGGCATCCGGATCGAGACGCTTGACGTCCTCGGCGTTGATCCGCCCGACGTAACCGACCACATGCGCCAGCAATGCGCGATAGGGGTAGACCCGTTTGAGGCTGGAGACGATCTCGGTCCCCGACAACCACGGCTTGAGGCGCGCGATCCGTGCCCGCTCGACCTCGTCGAGGTCGGCCTTGACCAGCACCGGGTCAAAGCGGCGGCTCACCCGGATGCGCTCCTCCAGCGCCTCAACGGCATGCGCGTCCAATCCCAGCACGTCCGCCAGCATCGCGAGTTCGGCGGCCACGTCCTGGCTATGCTCAGGGGTGATCTGCACCTGGTAGGTGGCGACGTTGTCGGCCACCACCTCGCCCCGGGCATCGAAAATGCGCCCACGCTCGGGCGCCACGACCACCACGCGGGTGCGGTTCTGTTCCGCCTTGATGAGGTAGTGCTCGTGCTGGGCAATCTGCAGCCAGGCGGCTCGCCCCAGCAAGGTGAGGACGACAACGAGCGAGATCAGGGCGGCGAACAAGATCCGCAGGCGGAATACCCGCCGGGCCCGGCCATGATCATGGAGACGATCTAGCATCGATTTGCTCGGGGCTCGCCGTTAACAGGCGCCATTAAATGGGCGCCATCAGGGAAACAAGGGAAACTCTGTACGAATCGGACGAGCGCCTTGCACCTGCCGGACTCAAGGCGCGCAGAGCGATATCCGATTCGTACAGGGTTTCCCAGGCGCGGCCAACGGGTCACATCCCCGTCGGCCGCATCCATCGGCGATCTCGGACACACGGTGTGGCCCGACTCGTACCGGATTACTGCTGCTCGTGACGGGCGATCGAGTCCTCGATCTCCTTGCAGGCCGCGGCCTTGTCCGTAAACCCCTTGCACTCGACCCACTTGCCCGGCTCGAGCGCCTTGTACTGCTCGAAGAAGTGCTGGATCTGCTCGAGCAGAAAGCCCGGCAGGTCCTCGACCTTCTTGACGTCGTGGTAGTGCGGGGTGAGCTTGTCGTGCGGCACGGCGATGATCTTGGCATCGATACCCGACTCGTCGGTCATCTCCAGCATGCCCACCGGGCGGGCGCGGATCACCGAACCCGGCTGCAGCGGCAAGGGCGCGACCAGCATCACGTCGACCGGATCGCCATCGTCGGAGAGCGTCTGCGGGATGAAACCGTAGTTGGTCGGGTAGTACATCGAGGTCGCCATGAAACGATCGACCATCAGCGCGCCGGAATCCTTGTCCAGCTCGTACTTGACCGGCATGCCCTGCACCGGGATTTCGATAACGACATTGATGTCTTCCGGCGGATTCTTGCCGGCGGAGATCTTCGACAGGTCCATAAGGATCAGCCTCGAGTGTTAGGGAAGGCCTGCACGAATCCGATACCGCTCTGCGCGCTTTGGGCCGGACGGTTGCCCTGCATCTGCCCGGCTCAAAGCGCGCCCTTCGGGAGCCCGGCGAACCGTCCGTGCTCGGCGTTGCGAAGTCTTGACGTGGCCACCGGCACGCCGGCGACATCGCGCCTTGCATCACGAACGGCTCGCCGGGCCAGAGTGGCATCGGATTCGTGCAGACCTTCCTGGGTGAAGAAAAGCCATCTCGCCGCAAGCCGCGGCGTTTTGGTTATGATACCGTTTTTCGCCGGTCGACCGGAGCCCCGGTCTCGAATTCGGTCGGCAAAATCCACGGCTATCAAACTCTGGAAAACCATGCGAATCGTACTTTTGGGCGCCCCGGGGTCGGGCAAGGGCACACAGGCGGCACGCCTGGTGGAACATTACAAGGTCCCGCAGATCTCAACCGGCGACCTGCTGCGCGCCGCCGTAGCGGAGGGCACCGAGCTCGGCCTCAAGGCCAAGGCCGCGATGGACGAGGGCCAACTGGTCAGCGATGACATCGTGCTCGGCATGATCCGCGAGCGCCTGGCCCAGCCGGATACCCAGCGCGGTTTCATCCTCGACGGCTTTCCGCGCAACATCGCCCAGGCTGAGGCGCTCGACGAGATGCTCAAAGGTCTCGAGCGCCCGCTGGAGCTCGGCATCCTGCTGGATGTGCCGCTCGACAAGCTGATGAAGCGCCTGACCGGCCGGATGACCTGCAAGGAATGCGGCGCGGTATTCAACCGTTACACCAATCCGCCGGATTCCGACCATCAGTGCAACCTCTGCGAGCACGAACTGGTTCAACGCAACGACGACAACGAAGACACCGTGGGCCGACGGCTGGAGGTCTTCCAAGAGCAGACCGCGCCGCTGGTCGAGTACTACGAACGTGACGGGCGACTGGCCCGCATCGACGGCGAACGGGAAATCGAACAGATCGCGGCGGACTTCCGCGAGATCCTCGATCCGATCGCCCCGTCGTCCAAGCGCTGAGCCTCACTCATGGAGTCAGGGAAGACACGCAAACCGACGGCCAGGCCACTGGCGATCGCCATCGCCGCGACCCTCGGGGCGGGCGGACTGGCCGGCAGCCACCCGCTGCAATCGGCCCAAGCCGCCAATAGCGGTGAGTACGGCCTGTGCCCGGCCTTTGGCCCGGAACGCCCTGCCTACCAGCCATTGGCCGAGGGCGAGCCGGGCAAGGCCTCGGCCGATCGGGCCGAGTACGGCACCGACGGCGTGGTCACCCTGACCGGGGATGCCATCGTCGATGAGGCCGGACGGCGCGTGCGCGGCGAACGACTGATCTACCGGCAGGGCCCCGAGGCGCACGTCTCCGCCGAAGGCAATCTCTGGCTGCAGACCGGTGATATGGCCGTGCGCGGCGAACGCGGCGAACTCAACCTCGACACGGACGCCGGACGCCTCGAGCGCGCCCATTACTGGCTGGAGAGCCAGCACCTCTCCGGCGTGGCCGAGACCATCGTCCAGCAGGACCGGCAGCACTACCAGCTCGGACAGGCCACGTTCTCGACCTGTCCTGCCGAAAAGCGCGACTGGGAATTCCAGGCCAGCGAAATCAATCTCAACCGCGAGACGGGGCGCGGCGAGGCCTGGCACACCACCCTGCGCGCTGGCGGCGTGCCGGTGTTCTACGCGCCGTATCTCAGCTTCCCGATCGACGACCGTCGCCAGTCGGGGTTTCTCTATCCGACCTTCGGCAACAGCACCGAGGGTGGCTTTGAATACGCCCAGCCCTATTACTGGAACATCGCGCCGAATTTCGACGCGACCGTCACCCCGACTTTGCTCACCAAGCGGGGCCTGGGCCTGGGCGGGCAGGTCCGCTGGCTGCACCAATTCGGCCGCCAGGATCTGGGTCGCGACCAGCTCGACTTCTTCTTCCTGCCGGACGATCGCGTCGATGGCGGCTCGCGCTGGTCGCTGGGACTGGACAGCAACGGGCGGGTCAATCCGGACCTCGACTACCGCGTCAACATCAACCGCGTCTCGGACGAGCAGTTCTTCCAGGATTTCTCCACCAACCTGGACCAGGCGACCACCAGCCACCTGCGCAGCGACGTGCGCATCAACGCCCGCCCCGGCGGCGGCTGGAACCTCGGCTTGCTGGCCCAACGCTTTCAAACGATTGACCCGAATCTGGCCGAATACCAATACCCGTACCGGATCATGCCGCGCTTGACCGCCAGCAACAGTTTCGGTTTGGGGCAATGGGGCGAGCACGTCGCGCCCGGCCTGAGCGTGCGCGCCGATGTGACCCGCTTTGCCCACCCGTCGAGCGAACGCATCGCCGGCAACCGGGCCCATGCGGCCATTGGTCTCGGCCAGACGTTCTCCGACACCTGGTATCGATTGCGCCCCGAGGTGATGCTCGACACCACCAGCTATCACCTGGATGACGCCGCCCCGGGGACCAGCGACGCCAACCGTCAGTTCGACACCAACGCGACGCGGACCGTGCCCATCAGCAGCCTGGACGGCAGCCTGTTCTTCGAGCGGGCCTATGGCGAGACCGGCCGTTACCGCGCCCTGCTCGAACCGCGGCTCTACTATCTCTACGTGCCGCATCGCGACCAGAGCGACATGCCGCTGTTCGACACCGGGCCGACGACGCTCAGCTTCAGCGAGCTGTTCCGCCCCAACCGCTACTCCGGCGGCGATCGGGTGGCCGACGAGAACGCGCTGACCTACGGCCTGTCCTGGTCGCTGATCGACACGCAACAGGGCACCGTGCCGCTGTCGTTGCGCGTCGCCCAGCGCTATCGCTTCGAGGATTCGGAGACCGTGCTACCCAACCGGCCGGACACCTACAAGGAAGCCGGTGGCTCGACCGTGCTCGCCGAGGTCTACAGCGACATCACCCAGAACTGGAACGGCTCGTTCACCACCGAGTACGATACCGACCGGGAGTTGATCGCCCGCTCGCAGACCCGTCTGGGCTATCGCGGCGAAGACAATCACATCCTGAACGTCTCCTGGTTCACCCGCGAGGGCGTGACCCTTGGTGACAATGATTACCGTCAGGGGGATGTCTCCTTTGCCTGGCCGCTCTCGCAGCGCTGGTCGATGCTCGGTCGCCTCGGCTACGACTTCGAATCCGAACAAGTGGTCCAGTCCCTGCTCGGCGTGGGCTACGAGTCCTGCTGCTGGTCGGCGCGACTGGCCTTCAAGCGCTACATCGTCCGCCCGAACGTCGGCGCCGACCTGGGCAATGACGCCGAGTACTCCAACGCCGTGGTCTTCCAGATCGAGCTCAAGGGGCTTGGGGGCATCGGTGGCAACCAGTTCCGCGATGACATCCTGGGCTTTGACCCCTAGGCGACCCCTAGGGAAACCCTGCACGAGTCGATAGCGTCTCTGCGGGACCGTCAAGTGCCCATCGGCCCCACCCGGCCGAATGCGTTATGATCGCCCGAGTCCAGATGTCGCCGCCCCGGCATCATCACTGATTTTCAACGCCGCAACCGCGAGTAGATCCATGCCTGTTCCGCACGCCCCGACACCCCGCCACGCGCGCCGACCGCTGGCCGTGCTGGCCACCCTGCTGCTGATCGCCACGCCCTTCGGCCCGGTCGCTGCCCAGGCGACCGGTCAGGCGACCGGCCAGCAGAACCCCGGCATGAGCGGATTCCAGCCCCTGGATCGCATCGTGGCGGTGGTCGAGGACCGCGTCATCACCCAACAGCAGCTGCAGACCGAGGTGGCCCGATTGGGCGGCCAGATCGATCTGGCCAACATGAGCCCGGCGGACCAGCAACGGCTCGGCGAACGCGTGCTCGACCGCATGATCACCGAGGCGACCATGCTTGAGCGGGCCGACAGGATCGGCATCCAGATCGATGACACCCGCCTCAACCAGGCACTCAACGGCATCGCCCAGCGCAACGGCATGAATCTCTCCCAGCTGCGCGACGCCGTCGTCGGCCAGGGTCAGAACTGGGCCGACTTCCGCGACGGCATCCGTGATCAGATGCTCCTCGAGGAGCTGCAGAAGCGCGAGGTCTACAGCCAGATCAACGTCTCGGATCGCGATATCGACGCCTACATCGAGCAGCGCACCGGCAGTTCGGCCGAGCAGACCGAATACCGACTCGCCCAGATCCTGGTCTCCGTGCCGGAAAACGCCTCGCCCGAGGCCATCGAACAAGGCGCGGCGCGCGCAAGCGAGATTCGCGATGAACTGGTCGACGGCGCCGATTTCGCCCGCGTATCCGCCGAACGCTCGGATGCACTGAATGCCGACGAGGGCGGCGACCTGGGCTGGCGCGACCCGGCGCGCATCCCATCGCTGTTCCTGCCCGTGGTTCAGGGCATGGAGGCGGGCGAGATCAGCGACATCATCCGCAGCCCGAACGGCTTTCATATCGTCAAGGTCAGCGACACCCGCACGACCACGGGCACCGCGGCCGTGACGCAGTACCGGGCCGAACACGTGCTCCTGCGCCCCCGTGAGGATCGTGACCCGGCCGCCACGCGCGAGCTGGCCGAGCAACTGCGCGCGCAAGTGGCCAACGGCGAGGCCACGATCGCATCGATCGCGCGCAAGTTCTCCGATGATCCGGGCTCAGGCCAGCGTGGCGGCGATCTCGGCTGGGTGAGCCCCGACGACATGGTGCCGGCCTTTGCCAGCACGCTGGAATCGATCGAAACCGGGCAGTTGAGCCCGGTGTTCGAGAGCCAGTTCGGTTTCCACTTCCTGCGGGTCAACGACCAGCGCCAAAGGGAAGTCTCCGGCGACGATCTGCGCGAGCAGGCACGCAACGCCATCGGCGAGCGTCGTGCCGACGAGGAGCTGACCAAATACATCCGTCGCCTGCGCTCCGAGGCGTATATCGAGAACCGGCTGACCGACACCGTCAATGACGCCAGTGGCCAGCGTGCGCTTGGTCGTCAGTAGCGGCGAGCCGGCCGGCATCGGCCCGGACCTGCTGCTCTCCCTCGCCGCCGATCCGACCTTCACGCCGCCGGGCGAACTGGTCGTCCTCGGCGACCGGGACGTGTTCGCGGCGCGCGCCGACTCGCTGGGTCTGCCTTTCGACTGGGCACCAGCCGGCGAGTCGCCGTCAACCGAACCCGGCTTTCGCTTCCAGCACCTGCCCGCGCCGCGCCCGGTCACAGCCGGCAGACTCGACCCGGGCAATGCCCGCCACGTGCTGGCCATGCTCGATCACGCCGCCGACGGCTGCCGTGATGGCCGCTACGCCGCGATGGTCACCGCCCCGCTGCACAAGGGCGTGATCAACGATGCCGGCATTCCCTTCACCGGCCACACTGAATACCTCGCCCAACGGGTGGGCGGCACCCCGGTAATGATGCTGGTGGCCGATACCCTGCGCGTGGCGCTGGCGACCACCCACCTGCCGCTGGCCAAGGTGCCGGGCGCGATCACCGGCGAGGGCCTGACCACGGTGCTCGAAACCCTGCATGCCGCACTGGTCGACTGGCTGGGCAAGCCGCAACCGCGCATTCTCGTCGCGGGGCTCAACCCGCACGCCGGCGAATCCGGGCACCTGGGTGACGAGGAAATCCGCGTGATCGGCCCGACACTGGAAGCCATGCGCGAGCGTGGCATTCAGGCCATCGGCCCCCTGCCGGCCGACACCCTGTTCACGCCGCGTCACCTCGATGGTGCCGACGCCGTGCTGGCGATGTACCACGACCAGGGCCTGCCGGTGCTCAAGTACGCCGGCTTCGGCCGGGCGGTGAACGTCACCCTCGGCCTGCCGATCGTCCGCACCTCGGTCGACCACGGCACGGCCCTGGATCTGGCCGGCACCGGGCGCGCCGAGCACGGCTCGCTGGCCGCGGCGATCGCACTGGCCGCCGAGATCACCCAGCGGGCAGCGGCCTGATCATGGCGGCAGCGGGCAAGCAGACCAAGGGCATCCAGGACGGCCATCGGGCACGCAAGCGCTTCGGCCAGAACTTCCTGGTCGATTACGGCGTGATCGACCGTATTCTCGGCGCCACCCCGGTCGCCGGACCGGTTATCGAGATCGGGCCGGGGTTGGGGGCGCTCACCGTGCCGCTGGCCCAGCGCGGCAATCGCGTGATCGCGATCGAATTCGACCGTGACGTCATCCGGCACCTGCGCGTCAAGCTCGACGCCGAGGGCGTTGGCCGACAGGTCGAACTGGTGCCCCAGGATGCCCTGCGACTGGACCTGGCGGCGCTGGCCGAGGCCCACGGGCTCACCCCCCCGCTGACGCTGGTGGGCAATCTGCCCTACAACATTGCCACGGCCCTGATCACCCGGCTGCTGGCCCAGCGCGAACAGATCGGCGAGATGGTGTTCATGGTGCAGCGCGAAGTCGGCACCCGACTGGCCGCCTCGGCCGGCGATTCGGCCTACGGGCGATTGAGCGTGCTGACGGCCATGCACGCCGAGGTCGAGCACCTGTTCGACGTGCCGCCCGAGGCCTTCAACCCGCCGCCGAAGGTGGACTCCAGCGTGCTCCGCATCACGCCTCGGTCCGAGCCGCTGGTTCCGCCCGCCGATCAGGCGCGTTTCGAGCGCCTGGTCACGGCGGCCTTCGCCCAGCGCCGCAAGACCCTGCGCAACAACTTGAAACCCCTGATGCCAGCGTCAACAATTGAGGCCTCGGGTATTGACCCGTCGCTACGCGCTCAGGCACTGGATATCCCCGCGTTCCTGACGCTCGCCCGGCGGCTCGACCCGAGTCGCTGACCACAAGCCGACCGGCATCCGGGCAACTTGTGGTCAGAATGGTGTCCAACAGCACCACGTCCTTCTTCACTTACCGCAGGAATCACACGGCCATGTCCGCCACCGCCGACATACATGCCCACCCCCGCGCCGAAGACGTCTTTTCCGCCTGCGCCGAATTCCTGGTCGAGCGGCTGGCCACAGCGGTGCGGGCGCGAGGCGTCGCCCGGATCGCGCTGGCCGGCGGGGGTACGCCACGGCGGCTCTACCAGTTGCTTGCCAGCCGCTACCGCGACGCGCTCGATTGGCAAGCGGTGGAGTTCTACTTTGGTGACGAGCGCAACGTGCCGCTGGACCATCCCGACAGCAATTTCCGCATGGCGCGGCTCTCCCTGTTCGAACCGTTGGGCATCCAGCCGCACCGCACCTTCCCGATGATCTCGGATCAGCAACGCGATCCCGAGCGGGACGCAGACGCCTACGAAATGGCCCTGCGACAATGGACCGCGGGCAAGGTGCCCCGCTTCGACGTCACCCTGCTGGGGATGGGCAGCGACGGCCACTTCGCCTCGTTGTTCCCCGATACGCCGGCACTTGGAGAACGCAAGCGCCTGGTGGTGGTCAACCCGGTGGCCAAGCTTCACGGCCATCGCCTGACGCTGACCTTCCCGGTATTCGAGACCGCCCGCGACGTGGTCTTCCTAGTGCTGGGCGAAGACAAGCTTGAGGCGCTCGCACGCGTTCGCGAGGGGCGCACCGAACTTCCGGCCGAGCGACTGGCGGCCAAGCGACCGACCCATTGGTTCGTCGACCATGATGCAATAGGCACGCCATGACGGTGACCGCCGCCCCCATCGCCGAATCGATCCGCATTCTTCCGCGCGCGGTATTCGTGCCCGAGCACAGCGAGACGGCTGCCCAACGCTTCGCCTTCGGCTACGAGATCGTGATCGAGAACGGCAGCGACCTGCCGATCACCCTGACCGACCGCCACTGGATGATCGATCATGGCAATGGCTGCCTCAAGGAGGTTCGCGGCGAGGGCGTGGTCGGCGAACAACCGCGCATTCTCCCTGGCGAGCGCTTTTCCTACCGCTCCGGCGCGGTGATCGAGTCGGCCGCGGGCCGGATGTGGGGCGACTACGGCTTTGTCAGCAACGAGGGCGACGCCTTCCGCGTGACCATCCCCACGTTTGACCTGTTTGCCCCGGCGGCCTTCCGCAGTATCCAGTAGCATCCCGCCGCGCTGGCGACTCGGCCGACCAGCTCGGCGAACGCCCCGAGGCCCAGCTCGGGTGCTAGGATTCGCGTTTTGCCCATTTCACACGACGGAATCTGCCCGCTTCATGGCCACGTATGCAATCGGCGACCTTCAAGGCTGCCTCGACCCGCTCGAGGCGCTGCTGGAACAGATCCAATTCGACCCGGCGGCCGATCGACTCTGGTTCGTCGGCGATCTCGTCAATCGCGGCCCGCAGTCGCTCGAGGCGTTGCGATTCGTCCGCGACCTCGGCGAACGTGCCATTACCGTGCTGGGCAATCACGACATCCACCTGCTGGGATGTTATTTCGGCACGCGGGTGGCCCGTGGCCGCGACACGCTCGAACCGATCCTGACCGCCGAGGACGGCGACGAACTGATCGACTGGCTGCGCCGCCGCCCCCTGCTGCATCACGACCCGACCCTCGACTGGACCCTGGTGCACGCCGGCATCCACCCCGCCTGGGACCTGGAGACGGCCCAGACCGCCGCCCGGGAGACCGAGACGGCCATGCGAACGACCGAGCCGGTGGCGTTCTTCGGCGAGATCTTCGGCAACCAGAGCGATCACCCGGACGGCAACCCCACCCCGATCGACCGGCAGCGATTCGCGATCAACGTGTTCACCCGCATGCGCTACTGCCATGCCGACGGCCGGCTGGATTTCGCCGAGAAACGCCCCCCGGCCGATGCCGACCCGGCTCTAACGCCGTGGTTTGCCATGCCCAACCGGGCCATGGCCGACCAACGCGTCGTGTTCGGGCACTGGTCGTCGCTGGGACCGGCCAGGGCACGGACCAACACCTGGGACATCGACCAAGGCTGCCTCTGGGGCCACCAGCTGACCGCGCTGCGCCTGGAAGACGAGGCCCTGTTCGCCATCGATTGCCCGGGCGCCCAGAAGCCGAAGGGCGCCAAGTGAACCGGCGGATCCCCTGTCATGCCCCGGAGCCTGCCGATGCTTAGCACGGTGTTGGCGGTTCAACCGCTGCTCGCCGGCATGGGCATCCTGCTCGCCGGCTCCGGCCTGCTCGCCACACTGCTGGGCCTGCGCGCGGCCGAAGAGGGCTTTTCCGACGGCACCATCGGCCTGGTCATGTCGGCCTTCTACGTCGGCTACGTGCTCGGCACGCTCACCATTCCGGCGATCATCCGCCGGGTGGGCCACATCCGCACCTTCGCCGCCCTGGCCGCGATTTCCTCGGCGGCCGCCGTGCTCCATGGCCTGTGGGTCGAACCCTGGTTCTGGCTGGTTCTGCGCCTGATCAACGGCGTGACCCTCCTCGGCCTGTACATGGTGATCGAGAGCTGGATCAACGAGAAGGCCACCACCCACCGCGGCCAGGTGTTCGGTATCTACATGATGGTCAGCCTGTTCGCCTACGGGGCCGGCCAGTTCCTGATCGGCCTGTACGGGCCGATGGATGTCTCCACCTTCGCCATCGTCGGCCTGCTGTTCTCGTTGGGGCTGGTACCGATCGCCCTGACCCGTGTCAGCCAGCCGCCGCCGATGGAGACCACCCGCCTGCCGCTGCGCGAACTCTTCCGTCTGGCGCCCGCCGGCGTGATCGGCGCGGCAATGTCCGGCACGATCAGCGGCACCATCTACGGCATGGCGGCGGTCTATGCCAGCCGACTCGGTCTGCCCGACACCCAGGTAGCCGTCTTCGTCGCCGCGATCATCGTCGGCGGCGGCCTGCTGCAATGGCCGATCGGGCGACTCTCCGACGGCCGCGACCGTCGCCACGTACTGATCGTGGTCTCCGCGCTCGGCGGGGTCTTTTCGGTACTACTCGCCATGCAGGAGTGGTTCCCAGGCTGGGGCCTGTTCGCCCTGGCGATGGTGTTCGGCGGTTTCTCCTTCTCGCTCTACGCCATCAGTGTCGCGCAAACCAACGACCGCCTGACGAGCGACCAGGTGCTGGAAGGCACACGCGGGCTATTGATGGTCAACGGCGCGGGCTCGATCATGGGCCCCTTGGTCAGCGGTCTGGCGATGGGCTGGTTCGGCGCGTCGGGTTTCCCGCTGTTCGTGCTGGCCGCGCTCGTCGTCATGATCCTGCTGATCTTCTGGCGCATCCTGATCGACCCGCCGGTGCCGGACAGTGAGCGGGGCGACTACGTCTTCATCCACCGCACCTCGGCGGCGGGCCTGGAGCTCGACCCGCGCGCGACCGAGAGCGAGTCCGACACCCCCGCGGCGGGCGAGAAGGTCAATGGCGCGACCCCACCCATCTACGAGACCGACCCGGCCTGGGAAGACTATGAAGGGCCGCCGGGGGCGATCGACGAACCGGACCGCCTCAGCGAGTCGCGCTCGCCGGGGCGGCAAGGCGACGCCTGATGCATCGCATCAACCAGCCGAGCACCGGCACGCGCTCGTAGAGCTGGGCGGCCGGATCCCAGTAGTCGACATGCTCGACCACTCGACCATCCGCCCCGAAAACCAGCTCGGACATGCCTTCGATCGATAGCCCACCCGGGGACGCATCGCAAAGCATCCGCCAACGCAGCAGTGCGCGGTCATCATCGACCGCCCGAGCCTGCACCATGAACCGCATCCACGGACACTGAGAAAAACCGTGGGCGAACACCGCCTGAATGGCCGCGATTCCGCGTACGTCGTTGAATGGATCGACGAACCGCGCCCCCGGCGCATAGACGGTTGCCAGTGCCTCGAGATGGTCCGCCTGCAGATGCTCCATCACGTCGACGTAGCGATCGAGGGCCGCCGCGTGGTTCAGGCCGCGCGCGGATACGCTCATTGGTCGGGCTCCTTGAGCATCCGGCGGGTCAGCCGGAAATACAGGGCATAGGGCAACAGGCGCAGCCCCTTCATCACCCAGCCGAAACCGCGCGGCGCGAGGATCTCGAAGCCGCGCCGCTCCAGGCCCCGGACAATCAGGTCGGCGGCCTCGTCGGGTTCGATGCGACCGGGCATGGCAAAGTCGTTCTTGGCGGTCAGGCGCGTGCGCACGAACCCGGGGTTGATCACGCGGATGGCAACCCCCGCCCGTTCAAACTCGGGACGAAGCGATTCGGCCAGGTTGATCATCGCCGCCTTGCTCGCCCCATAGGGCGCGGCATAGGGCAATCCGCGGTATCCGGCGACGCTCGCCGTAAGCACGATCTCGCCGGCACCCCGGGCAATGAAATCCTCGCGCACGGTGTCGATGCCGTTGACCGCGCCGAGGAAATTGACCCGGATCAACCGTTCAAACAACGCCGGATCGAACGCCGCCAACCCCATGGGTTGGTAATCGCCGGCGTTGAGGATCACCGAGTCGGGTATCCCCCACCGCGATACCAGTTGCCGGTAGGCCGTCGCCATCGACTGCGGATCGGTCACATCGGCCGCCAGCGGCAACACGCGATCGGGGTCGCGCGCGGCACGCTCGTCGAGGCGATCCTGGTGACGTGCCGAGATCGCGACCCGATGCCCTCGCGCCACCAGCCGATCGGCCAGGGCCGCGCCGATACCGCTGC
This sequence comes from Guyparkeria sp., assembly GCA_024636755.1. GTDB lineage: Bacteria > Pseudomonadota > Gammaproteobacteria > Halothiobacillales > Halothiobacillaceae > Guyparkeria. The sequence goes on from JAGXGL010000051.1 coordinate 19,256, forward strand.
TCGCGCCCACCAACCAGTAGATCCGCCCTGAACGGGTGGCTGAATTCGCCTTTGAGTCCGTCATGCAGTTGCGCCTCGCATTACCCTGAGTGAGCGCCGGGAGCCGCCCGGCACCCCGCGAAGATCTTGTCGGAAATCACGACACCAGCGTAGTCGAGGGCTGCTACAATATCGATGCAGAAGTTATACATCACTCGATACGTCGCAGGTGGCGCCTTGTCCACGACCGAATCCAGCCCAGCCGAAACCGAAAGCCACGCCTTGCTGCCTATCCGATCGGTCTCGCAGATCACCGGGGTCAACCCGATCACCCTGCGCGCCTGGGAGCGTCGCTACGACCTGATCCGGCCAACACGCACCCCGGCCGGGCACCGGCTCTACAGCCAGGCGGACATCCGCACCATCCAGCGCATCCAGGAACTGGCCGAGAGCGGCATGGGTTTCGCCCAGATCGCCTCGCTGCTTGAACAGGAAGGCTCTGACACGAGTGGAGAGTCGCGCGAGTCCGCCCCGACGATGGCGAGGCACGCCCCCGTCTCGCCACCTCGCTCACTGCTCGACCGGGTGATGCGCGCGGCGATCGACCTCGACCCATCCGAATTGCGTACGGCCGAAGCCACCGCCCTAATGTGGCTCACGCCCGAGGGCTACCTGCGCGAGGTGCTGATCGAGGCACTCGCCCAACTCGAGGCGCGTACTGCCTGGCCCGACCGGGATCTGGGACTGGTGTGGCTAGCCGAGTACATCAAGGGGCGCGCGGAGTGGGTTGCCGATGCCCCGGGCCGGGCCGCCGCCCCGGTGGTCGTGATCGACAACCTGGTCCCGGGCCGACCGTTCTCCGCCGGCGGCCTGCGATTGTTCACCGCCCTGCACGACGACCAGTTCCATGTCCGGCTGCTGCCGACCGGCCTCACCGAGGCCCAACGCACGCAGATGGCGCGCCGCTGGGGGGCTCGCGCCTGGATTCGCCTCGATACGACCCGCCCCGAGAATCCGGTCAGCAGCGCCGCCGGGGCGCCGGTTTTCTGGTGCGATCTCCCCCTCCTCGAACCCGAGGACAGCAACCAGGCGGTTGACTTCATGCAGCGCTGGCGCGAACTGGTGGAAAAGGACATTCAGCATTGTCGCGAACAGGTGGCCGAGGCACTCGGGCGTCCCGCACCAGCCCCGGTCCGCCTGACCCGGCACTGACCCTCCCTGTGGATAGGGTTTCGTCTATGTCACAATGCGTTGCCCAACGCGCAACTGGAGATCCAGAACCTTGATGCTGGATGCGAATCTGCTGAAGAAGGCGGTCAACGCCTCCACGGACGGGATCGTGATTGCCGAGCAGGAAGGCTCGGACAATATCCTGATCTATGCGAACCAGGCCTTCGAGGAACTGACCGGCTATCCCGAGGAAGAAATCCTCTACCAGGACTGCCGCTTTCTGCAGGCCGATGACCGCGACCAGGGCCCGTTGGCGGAAGTACGGGAGGCCATTCGCCGTGGCGAGGCGACCCGCGTGGTACTGCGTAATTACCGCAAGGACGGCAGCCTGTTCTGGAACGAACTGTCGATCACGCCGGTGTTCAACGACGACGACCACATCACCTACTTCATCGGCATCCAGCGCGACGTGACCGAACTGGTCCGCGTGCGCGAGGAGAACGAGCGGCTGCGCGCCCGGGTCGCCGAGCTCGAATCCCGTCAGGAGTCGAGCGCAGCCGACTGAGCCGAACACCACAGCGGCCCGGGAACCTTGTCAGAAACCGGTCAAGCGGGCATGCTTTGCGCATGCCGCCCCGCTCCCGGGGCAGAGAACACGGACGCGACAACGCACAGGCGGATCGATGAGCGCACCCCCCGTCAATGGACTGCTCAGCGCCCTGGTCAGGGAGGACGCCCTGTCCTCCGACCAGGCCAAGGCCCTTCAAACCAAGGCTGACGGCAGCGAGGACTCGCTGCTCAATATCGTAATCGCCGACGGCGTGTCGGCGGCGACGATAGCCGCCGTCGCCTCCAAGCGCTTCGGCCTGCCGCTGGTAGATCTCGATGCCATCGACACCAGCGACCTGCCGCTGAAGCTCGTCCCCGAGAAGGTCCTGCAGGCCAACATGGCGCTGCCGCTGTTCAAGCGCGGCCGACGCCTGACGGTGGCCGTGGCCGATCCGTCCGACACGGGCGCGATCGACGGCTTTCGCTTTTCGACCAACATGACGATCGAGGCGGTGGTCGCCGAGGCGCCGAAGATCGCCAGCCTGCTCGAGGAAGCGCTCAGCAACAGCATGGATGCGCTGGGCGAGGAACTCGACGACGACCTGTCGAACGTCGAGTTCGAGCGCGAGGAAGACGAGGCCCACGACGTCGAGGACGCCTCGATCCAGGACGACGTGGTGGTCAAGTTCGTCACCAAGCTCCTGACCGACGCCATCCGCAAGGGCGCCTCCGACATCCACATCGAGCCCTACGAGAAACAGTTCCGCGTTCGCTTCCGCGTCGACGGCATGCTCACCGAGAGCGCCAAGCCGCCGTCCAACCTGGCCGACCGCATCATCGCGCGGGTCAAGGTGATGAGTCGGATGGACATTTCCGAGCGCCGCATCCCCCAGGACGGGCGTATCAAGCTCAAGCTCTCCAAGAGCCGCTCGATCGACTTCCGGGTCAACACCTGCCCCACCCTGTTCGGCGAAAAGGTGGTGCTGCGTATCCTCGACCCGACCAGCGCGCAGCTGGGCATCGACCAGCTCGGCTACGAGCCGGAACAAAAAGCGCTCTACATGGACGCGCTCGCCAAGCCCTACGGCATGATCCTGGTCACCGGCCCCACCGGCTCGGGCAAGACCGTCTCGCTGTACACCGGCCTGAACATCCTCAATACCGGCGATCGCAACATCTCGACCGCCGAGGATCCGGCGGAAATCGTGGTGCCGGGCATCAACCAGGTCAACGTCAATCCCAAGGTGGGCCTGACCTTCGCCAACGCCCTGCGTGCCTTCCTCCGCCAAGATCCGGACGTGATCATGGTGGGCGAGATCCGTGACCTGGAAACCGCCGAGATCGCGATCAAGGCCGCCCAGACCGGTCACCTGGTGCTCTCGACCCTGCACACCAACGATGCGCCGCAGACGCTCACGCGCATGGTCAACATGGGCGTGCCGGCCTACAACATCGCCTCCTCGGTGAGCCTGATCATCGCCCAGCGACTGGCGCGGCGCCTGTGCAATAATTGCCGCACCAAGGAGAGCATCCCCGACGAGGAACTCCGCCGCGAAGGGTTCACCGACGAGGATCTCGCGAGCTCGCCGAAGATATTCAAGGCCGTCGGCTGTGACCAGTGCACCAACGGCTACAAAGGCCGGGTCGGCATTTACCAGGTGATGCCGGTCTCCGAGGCGATGGGGCGGATCATCATGGAAGGCGGCAACGCCATCGACATTGCCGACCAGGCGGGCAAGGAGGGCATCCCCGACCTGCGGCGCTCGGGCCTGAAAAAGGTGCTTTCCGGCATGACCAGCCTCGAGGAAATCAACCGCGTCACCAAGGACTGAAGGCGGCCGGGATCAAGGGAGAGACAAGATGGCCATTGCGGCACGCAAGAACAAAACGATCGAGAAACCCGTCTTCAGCTACGAGGCACGCACCAGGGAAGGCCGAGTGCTCAAGGGCGAGATGGCGGCGTTCAACGACACCGCGGTGCGTGCCGAGATCCGCCGCCTGGGCATGACCCTGATCCGGGTCAAGCGCAAGAGCAAGCCCCTGTTCTCCAGCTCCAAGCCGGTCCAGCC
>JAGXGL010000052.1 GCA_024636755.1 Guyparkeria sp.
AGCTCGATCGAGAGCACGTCGGTCTCGACACGCACCCGGTCGGTCGCCGCGGAGCTATTGCTTTCCCCGCCGCCGGCCGCGGAGGGCACATCACCACCCGAACCGCCCGAGGACGGCCCGCCGGAGCTGGGCAGGTCGTCGGCTCGACGGTCGTTCCCGGCCGCCTGTTCGGTCGTCTGGGCGACGTTGCTGCGCTCGGCCGGGGACGAGTTCTCTCCCAGCCAGGCCTGCCAGAGCAGGATCAGGACGAAGCCCAGGGCGATGATCAAGATCAGGCGGCGTTGTTCCATGGGAGTCTTTCAGTCTCGCGATTGAACGGCGTGGGGCCCGTGACGGGCATCGGCTCGGGAAACGGTAGATTCGGCGTCGGAATCGGCGTCGCAGCGGGAGCAGCTGGGCTCCGACGAGGTGCCAGGCACCGGATCGACGCCGCCGACGCAAAAAGGATGACAACGTCCCAGTCGACGCAAGGTCAACCAGCCACCCTTGAGTGCACCGTGTTGTGACAGGGCCTCGACGGCATACTCGGAACAGGTCGGGTAGAAACGACAGGAAGGCGGCAGCATCGGGCTGATCAGCAGGCGATAGCCCTTGACCAGTCCAATCAGGACGCGGCGCATTTCCGGCTCGCCTTGTTCAGGGCCTGCCGCATCTGGCGGTGCAGATCGGGCATGGACAAACCGTCTACCCCCGACTTGGCCAGCACGACGACGTCCATGCCGGGCAACTCGGCGCGACCCAGACGAAAATGTTCGCGGGCAACGCGTTTGACCCGATTACGCTCATGGGCAAGTCGCACCCGCTTGCGGCTGATGGCCAATCCCAGGCGTGGCTCGCCTTCCGGATTGGCGCGCCAGGCCAGCATCAGGTTGGCCGTATGCACCCGGCTACCGTCGCGCAGGGCGCTCTGGTAGTCCCGTCCGGAAAGCAGACGGGCCGAACGCGGAAACCGGCCGCCACGAATGGCGGCCGGTTCCGTGCTGTCGGCCCCGGAGGTCAGGGCCTCGGGCGGCGCAGAAGTCATCTGCCTCAGGCAGACAGACGCTTGCGGCCCTTGGCACGACGGGCGTTGATGATGGCGCGACCACCACGGGTCTTCATGCGGGCACGAAAGCCGTGGGTCCGCTTGCGGCGCAGGTTGCTCGGCTGAAAGGTTCTTTTCATGACGACGTCCCAGTATTGATTCAGGTCGGTGATAGGTAGTCGGAAAAACCGGTCTGGCCGGTCCGTTCGGGTCGAATTGATCGACCGTATCCGCTTGAAAAAGGGGCCGAATACTCTGACAGACCGGGGGCTGCTGTCAAGGGCGGCGTATCAAGAGGCCAGGATACAAGGCCTCGACGCCTCGAATCCCGGGCAGAAAGCACCCACCGGTCATCAGGTTTTCCCACTGATGCGCGACCGTCTCGTATCTTGTGGATAAGATGTCGATCGATCGGGGTGGATGTTATCATCCGCGCCTTGTCCGAGGCATCGCGACACGAAATCATCAAGGCCACTGGCCTGCCGGCTTTTTGGCCAATACCGCCGCGATTCAACGGCGGGCTGATGGCCGGTCGAGAAGCGGAAAAACGGTGGCTAGCAAGCTGGAAAGCCCCGTCATCCCGTCCCTCTGCGGCAATCATGATTCGTGTCGCGATGCCTGAGCCGACCCCGAACCGGTGGAGAACGACCGTCGTCATGCAGCATTTCCCGATGTGGCAACAATGCATCGATCGTCTGGCCCAAGAGCTGCCGAACGATCAGCTGACCATGTGGATATTCCCGTTACAGGCCGAACAGGCCAGTGACGAGCAATGGGTGCTGTGGGCGCCCAATCGCTTTGCCTTCGACTGGGTCAATCAGAAGTTGCTCGAGCGCATTCGCGTGCACGCCCGCGAGATTTCCGGGCAACCCGAGCTTGATGTCTCGTTGCGCATCGGCGAGGCAGGGCGCAGCCATCCCAAGCCATCGACGGCGCCCAGTACGCCCCCGACCAGTCGCCCGTCCCCCGCGCCCTCTCGGCCTGCCAGGCCAAGCCCGGTCGAACGCGAACCGGTCGAGCCGGGAGACAACGACGCCGGCGGTTTTTCGCACAATCTCAATCGCGGCTTTACCTTCGAAACCTTCGTCCAGGGCAAATCCAACCAACTCGCCTGTGCGGCCTCCCAGCAGGTCGCCGCCAATGCCGGGGCCAGCTACAACCCGTTGCTGATCTACGGCGGGGTTGGCCTGGGCAAGACCCACCTGATGCACGCAGTGGGTAATCAGATCATCGAACAGCAGGGCGACCGGCGCGTGATCTATCTGCACAGCGAGCGGTACGTGCAGGAAATGATTACCGCGATCCGCAATAACAACACCGAGCAATTCAAGAATTTCTACCGCGGCATCGACGCGCTGCTGATCGACGACATCCAGTTCTTCGCCACCAAGCCACGCAGCCAGGAGGAGTTCTTTCACACCTTCAATGCGCTGGTCGAGCAGGGCAAGCAGATCGTGATGACCTGCGATCGCTACCCGAAGGAGATCGAAGGACTCGAGGAACGACTCAAGTCACGCTTTGGCTGGGGGCTGACGGTCGCGGTCGAGCCACCGGACATGGAAACCCGGGTCGCCATCCTGCACAGCAAGGCCGAGCAGTCAGGCATCGATCTGGATTCGGACGTCGCCTTTTTCATTGCACGCCGCATCCAGGCGAATATCCGGGAACTCGAGGGCGCCCTGCGACGCGTGATCGTGACCACGCAGTTTTCCAAACGGCCGATCACCATCGAGTCGACCAAGGATGCACTCAAAGACATGATCTCGGCCCATGCCAAGATGATCACGCTGGACAACATTCAGCGCACGGTCGCCAAGTACTACAACGTCAAGATCCAGGAACTCACCGGCGCTCGTCGCACTCGCTCGATCGCACGGCCACGCCAACTCGCGATGGCACTGGCCAAGGAGTTGACCAATCACTCCCTGCCCGAGATCGGTGAATCATTCGGCGGGCGCGATCACACCACCGTGCTGCACGCGGTGCGCAAGATCGAGGAGCTTCGGGAAAGCGACAGCAAGATCAATGACGACTACAACCTGCTGCGACACACGCTGAATGTGTGATCGCCGCCGGGCCTGGGGACAAGCCGCGCACATCAGGGGGACAGGTGCTGGGAAACATGTGGATGAATTGACGAATCTGGAGTTATCCCCAAACCGTCCCAATCCGTACACAGGCCGTCCCACGGCATTGAGCCAATCTGTTAGGTACGAAAAGCTACTGATTAAGATAGACTTTTTGCACTTATCCCAAGGAAAGTGGCTACATCACATTCATCATCATCAACAGAATAAAAACATCTGTTATTGATTCAGAGGAACTGCCTGCCATGCAATTGACCGTCAGTCGACCGGACCTGCTTGATGCCATCAACCGGGTAATCGGAGGCGTCGAAAAGCGCCAGACAATGCCGATTTTGGGTAACCTGCTGCTCGAGGTAGATGACGATCGGCTCCAACTCACCGGCACCGATCTCGAGATTCAACTGGAAAGCGAGTGTCCTGCCGACGCCACGCAGCCGGGTCGAACCACGGTCAACGCACGCAAGCTCCACGACATCATCCGAGCGATCCCCGCCGAATCACAGATCGTCATTCGCCGCGAGGAAGGCTTCGTGATCGTTCAGGCTGGCCACAGCGTGTTCCGACTCGGCTGCCTGCCCGCTGACGAATACCCGCGCATGGAGGCAACCACCGAGGAATACCGACTCGTACTGGGACAGGATCGGCTTCGCGCCATGCTCGACAAGACCCAGTTCTCGATGGCCCAGCAGGATGTCCGTTACTTCCTCAACGGCCTGTTGTTCGAAGTCAGCCCGGAACGGATTCGTTGCGTAGCCACCGACGGACATCGCCTGGCACTCGCCGAGACCGACAGCCAGCAATCGATCGAGGACACCCTGCGCATCATCGTGCCGCGCAAGATGGTGATGGAACTGATGCGCGCCCTCGATCGTGACGACAATTCGCCGGTCGAACTGCTGGTCAGCACCCAACAGATCGAACTCAAGCTCGCCCAGCAGCGCATGGTGAGCAAGCTGATTGACGGTCGATTCCCGGATTACGAACGGGTCATCCCGAAGAACAACAGCAAGCAGGTTCACGTCGATCGGGAAAGCCTCAAGCAGGTGTTGCAACGCGCCTCAGTGCTCAACACCGACCGCTTCGCCGGTGCGCATTACCACCTGCAGTCCGACCGGCTGGCGATCGAGGCGATCAACAGCGACCAGGAATCCTCTCGCGAGGAAATCCCGGTGCACTACCAGGGCGATGACCTGAAAATTGCGTTCAATATCAGTTACATGCTGGCTATTCTCTCGCATGTCGACGACATGCAGGTCCGCATGGATTTCGAGACTCCCGAATCCAGCGCCCTGATCCTGCCGACCGACGAAGACGCCATCCGGACCCGCTACGTCCTCATGCCGATGAAGATCTAAGCGGCTTGACGTGACCCGATTGGCAACACTGCATGTCGAACGGTTCCGCAACCTCGAACCGCTCGATCTCGAACCGGCGGCCGGCATCAATCTGATCAGCGGGGCCAACGGTGCCGGCAAGACCAGCCTGCTCGAGGCCATTCACACCTTGAGCCTCGGTCGCTCCTTTCGCGGCAACAACGCCAGCGAACTGATTCGACACGGTGCCGACGATCTCCTGCTGCGTGCTGAGGTGAAGACCCAGACGGGCCACAACGCCCATCGGCTCGCCCTGCAACGCGATCGCCGCAGCATGACCCTGCGGGTCGACCAGGAAAACGTCTCCCGGTTGAGCGAACTGGCCCGGCTGTTGCCGGTGCTTGCCCTGCACCCGCAATCCGATGACCTCGTTCTCGGCTCGCCGGATCACCGCCGTCGCTTTCTCGACCGCGTTGGCTTCTACGCCCAGCCCGACTTCCACGCAATCCACCGCGATTTCCAGCGCGCGCTCAAGCAGCGCAATGCCCTGCTGCGCCGTGGGCGCCGCGAACCGGCCTGGGATCAGCTCTACCTCGAGACCGCTCGCCGGTTGGAGACGGCCCGACGAACCGTGCTCGAGGATCTCAACCAACGGATCGCCGGGCTCCTCGAACGGATGCTACCGGGCAGCTCGCTTTCGCTACGCTACCTGCCCGGCTATCGCCAGGACCTGGAGCTCGAGGAGGCCCTGCGCCAGGGCGCCGATCGCGAACGTGACCAGCAGGCGAGCCTGTTCGGCCCCCACCGGGCGGATATCAAGATTGCGCTCGATGATCACGAGGCCCGGCAGGTTGCCTCCCGTGGCCAGATCAAGATGCTGGTGGTACTCCTGCACCTGGCGGTGCTGGATCTCTGGGCCGAGGTGCGCGGTGAGCCCGCGGTGGTGCTGTTCGACGACCTGGCCTCGGAGCTTGATGCCGACAATCGCCGCCGGGTGCTGGATTATCTGGGCCAGAGTGGCCACCAGGCGTTCGTCAGCGTGATCGCTGCCGATGCCATCGATGGCGAGGGTGATATCGACGCACGCTTTGCGGTTTCGGCAGGCCAGATCACGCCGCGGTGAGTGGTGACGAGCCCGAACAGGCAGTTCGATGACCAGTGCGGTCCGAGGTTGGGCCGGAAAATGGTATGATCAAAAGGTTTTGAGACACCGTCGGAACGATCGGGACGGATTGGCCAGCCGGCCGATCTCCCGGTGGACCGGTCCGGTCCGGCAAGCGCCGCCGACAGGACCGCTGCGACAGGAAGGGACAAGAGCTACATGAGCGCCGATAACATTTACGACTCCAGCAGTATCAAGGTCCTCAAGGGGCTCGACGCGGTGCGCAAGCGCCCCGGGATGTACATCGGCGACACCGACGACGGCACCGGCCTGCACCACATGGTGTTCGAGGTGGTGGATAACGCGGTCGATGAATCGCTGGCCGGGCACTGCACCAAGATCGACGTGACGCTTCACGCCGATGGCTCGGTGTCGGTCACGGACGACGGTCGCGGCATTCCCACCGACCTGCACGAGGAAGAGGGCCGTTCGGCCGCCGAGGTCATCATGACCGTGCTGCACGCCGGCGGTAAGTTCGACCAGAACAGCTACAAGGTGTCCGGCGGCCTGCACGGCGTGGGCATCTCGGTGGTCAACGCGCTTTCCGACCGCCTGGATCTCACCATCTGGCGCCAGGGCCGTCGCTGGGTGCAGGAATACCACCTGGGCGAGCCGCAGTATTCGCTCAAGGACGCGGGTCCCACCGAGCGTTCCGGCACCCAGATCCGTTTTCTGCCCAGCCAGACGATCTTCACCGACGTCACCTTCCACTACGACATCCTGGCCAAGCGGCTGCGCGAGCTGTCGTTCCTCAATTCGGGCGTCTATATCTCGCTGTCCGAGGAGCAGAGCGGCCGTGCCGACACGTTCTACTACGAGGGCGGCATCCGCGCGTTCGTCGAGCACCTGAACACGGGCAAGACGCCGATCCACAAGAACGTGATCTACCTGACCGGCGATCGCGACGAGGTCGGCATCGAGCTGGCGCTGCAGTGGAACGACACCTACCAGGAAAACCTGTTCTGCTATACGAACAACATCCCGCAGCGTGACGGTGGTACGCACCTGACCGGTTTTCGCACCGCGCTCACCCGCACGCTCAACGACTACATGGATCGCAACGGCATCCTCAAGAGAGCCAAGGTCAACACCACCGGTGAGGACTGGCGCGAGGGCCTGGTGGCGGTGATCTCGGTCAAGGTGCCCGACCCGAAGTTCTCCTCGCAGACCAAGGAAAAGCTGGTTTCCTCCGAGGTGAAGACCGCGGTCGAGTCGATGACCGCCGAGCACCTGGCCTATTTTCTCGAGGAAAATCCCCAGGATGCCGAGGCGATCACCTCGAAGATCATCGAGGCGGCCCGCGCTCGCGAGGCGGCCCGGCGTGCCCGCGAGATGACCCGCCGCAAAGGCGCGCTCGACATTGCGGGCCTGCCCGGCAAGCTGGCCGACTGCCAGGAGAAGGACCCGGCTCTCTCCGAGCTGTACCTGGTCGAGGGTGACTCCGCGGGCGGCTCGGCCAAGCAGGGCCGCGACCGGCGCACGCAGGCGATCCTGCCGCTGAAGGGCAAGATCCTCAACGTGGAGAAGGCCCGCTTCGACAAGATGCTCTCCTCGGTCGAGGTAGGCACGCTGATCACCGCGCTGGGTTGCGGCATCGGTCGGGAGGACTTCAACCCGGACAAGCTGCGCTATCACCGCATCATCATCATGACCGACGCGGACGTCGATGGCAGTCACATCCGCACGTTGCTGCTGACCTTCTTCTATCGCCAGATGGGCGAGTTGGTCGAGCGTGGTCACGTCTACATCGCCCAGCCGCCGCTGTACAAGGTCAAGAAGGGCAAGCAGGAGCAGTACCTGAAGGACGACCTGGCCCTGAACCAGTACCTGTTGCAGCAGGCGGTCGACGGCGCACGCCTGGAACTGGGCGAGAACACCCCGCCCATCTCCGGGCCGGGGCTCGAGTCGTTGGCGCGGGAATACCTCTCGGCCCAGGCGATGGTCGAACGCATGGCCAACCGTTTCGACCTCAACGCGCTCAAGGCATTGATGCAGATCGGGCGTCTCGATTCGTCCATGATGGACGACGAGTCGCGCCTCGCTGGCTGGCTGGGGCACTTCAACGGTATGCTCAATGCCATCGCCGATGCCGGGGTGGAATACGGCGTGTCGATGGAGGCCGGCGAGCATGGCCACCTGTTCCGCATCGAGCGCAGCCAGCACGGTGTTTCACATGAAACCTCCATCCCGGCCGGCTTCTTCAGTGGCAACGAATACCGCCTGTTGGCCGATCTGGGCGAACGGCTGGATGGGTTGATCACCGAGGGGGCCGAGGTGGTCCGTGGTGAGCGTCGCCAGCCGATCGAGCGTTTCGAACAGGCGATCGACTGGTTGATGGCCGAGGGGCGTCGTGGCCTGGCGGTACAGCGCTACAAGGGTCTGGGCGAGATGAACCCGGATCAGCTGTGGGAAACCACCATGAACCCGGACACGCGCCGGCTGCTGCAGGTACGAATCGAGGACGCGGTTGCCGCCGATTCGGTGTTTACGGTCCTGATGGGCGATTTGGTCGAGCCGCGACGTGAGTTCATCGAGAAATTCGCGCTGTCGGCGTCCAATATCGACGTATAACCCGCCGTTATTGAAACAACTGAACCCCGTCGCGGCGGGGTAGCCACGGAGGCGTCCAAACCATGGGTATCGCGCTGTCGATCATCGTTTTCCTGCTGGTGCTGGCCCTTATCTGGGGGATCATCATCTACAACGGCCTGGTGCGGCTGAAGCACAACGTTTCGCAGTCCTGGTCGAACATCGACGTGCTGCTCTGTCAGCGTCACGACGAGTTGCCCAAGCTGGTCGAGACCGCCCGTCAGTACATGCACTACGAAAGCGATACGCTCGAACGGGTCATGGAGGCACGCGCGGCGGTAAATGACGCCCAGCAGCGCGGCGACGTCGGCGCGCTGGGCAGTGCCGAGCAGGGCCTGCGCCTCGGCCTGGGCAACCTGTTCGCGGTGGCCGAGGCCTACCCCGAGCTCAAGGCCAACGAGACCTTCCAGCACCTGCAGCAGCGCATCAGCGGACTGGAGAACGAGATCGCCGACCGGCGCGAGTTCTACAACGCCGCCGTCAATACCAACAATATCCGCATCGAACAGTTCCCGGATGTCGTGATCGCGCAGCTGTTCCGCTTCCGGGCCTTCCGCCTGCTGGAGTTCGACCGCAAGACCACCGAAGACGTCGACGTGAAGGCCCTGTTCAGCTGATCCCGGCCGTCACGCGCCGTCTGGTTCCACTTCATGCAGGACAGCATTTCCGATTGGCTGATCGGGCTCGACCCGGGCTTTTACCTCGTGCTCTGGCTGGGGTTGCTGATCCTGCTGCTGGTCTGCCTGTTCGTGGGTTTTCGTACCCTCGCCCGTGCGCGGATCATCGCGCATACCCCCACCGCCAAGCTCCGTTCAGCTGCCCAGGGCTTCAACGAGATCCAGGGCATCGGCCGAGTGATCGACGATCATCCCCTTTACTCACCGTTGAGTTTCACCCCGTGTCTGTGGTTCGACATGAAGATCGAACGGCTCGAGTCCAGTGGCAAGAATCGCCACTGGGTGACCCTCGAGCAGCGGACGAGCGACGCCCTGTTTCGGGTGGACGACGGGACCGGCGAGGCGTTTGTCGATCCAGATCATGCCCGGGTGATTCCGCACTCGAGTCGACGCTGGCGCGAACGCGCCTCGCGGTCTGACTGGGCATCGTTCTCCTCGCTCGGTTTTGGCGGCAAGCCGTATCGCTACACCGAACGGCTGTTGCTCCCCGACCAGTCGATTTATGTGCTCGGCTGGCTTGAAACCCGCGGGCATCGAAACGAGGGTATCTCCGACCGGGAGGCGATCGAACGGCGCCGGCGTGACCTGTTACAGGAATGGAAACACGACCAGGCGGCCCGTGATCGCTTCGATCTGGATGGCGATGGCGAGATTTCAACACGTGAGTGGGACTGGGCCATGCGCCTGGCCCAGTCCCAGGCGGAAAAGGAACTCAGCGAAGCCGATCGTCCCCGATTGAGCGCCAACAACACCGTTCATCTTCTGTATCGACCACGCGGTGGTGAGCCGTTCATCCTTTCCGGGCTGCCGCAGGAAACGCTGATACGCCGCAAGACCCACAAGGCGGGCGCGTTCATCGCCGTCGCGTTGGTGTTGTTCGTGATCTGGCTGATCGCCCAAGGGATTCGCACGCCGTTCTGACGACCCGCAGGTCGTCCGGATTCTGCGAGAATGGCCCCAGCAATTTGGCCCAGGGATTTCGCTCGAGGCAGACTCACATGAACATCGCCAGCTGGAACGTCAATTCGCTCAAGGTCCGTCAGCCGCAGGTGCTGGAGTGGTTGGCCGATCAGCCCGCCACCCTGCTCGGTTTGCAGGAGTTAAAGCAGCTCGATGAGGCGATCGATCGCGAGACGATCGTGGCGGCCGGCTATCAGGTGATTGCCAACGGCCAGAAGACCTACAACGGCGTCGCCTGGCTGTATCCATCCCACTGGCCGGCACCGACCGACGTCATCACCGACATTCCCGGCTTCGACGACCCCCAGCGGCGGGTGATTGCCGCGACCTTCGGTGACCTGCGGGTGATCAACCTCTACGTGGTCAACGGCGAGGCCGTCGGTTCGGAGAAGTACACCTACAAGCTTTCCTGGCTGGAAGCCCTGACCCGGTGGCTGGCCGAAGAGGCCGGCCGTTACGCCAAACGCGTGGTGATCGGGGATTTCAATATCGCGCCGACGGATGCCGATGTCCATGACCCCGAAGCCTGGCGGGACCGGATCCTCTGCAGCCGCCCCGAGCGCGACGCACTCGATCGCATCCTCGGGACGGGCCTGATCGACGCCTTCCGCCTGTTCGATCAACCGGAGCAGGCGTTTTCGTGGTGGGATTACCGGCAGGCCAATTTCCGTCGCAATCGTGGCTTGCGGATCGATCTGATCCTGATCAGTGAGCCCCTGCGCGAGCACGTCCGTACCTGTCATATCGACGTGGAGCCGCGCCGCTGGGAGCGCCCGTCGGATCATGCGCCCGTGGTACTCGAACTCGAGCTCGAGCACGGCGCACCCGGCAGCTGATGTCGAGCGTGTAGGGACCTACTCCGAGCTATCGCTGTCGGTCCCCGGCGGCACGCAGCCGATCAATGTTTTCCATTGATCGATCACGACCTGTCGTTCCGTTTCGTAGGCTTGCGCCTCGACCACGGGTCGACTGCCCATCAGAGCCTGATGGTGGCCGGCGTCCCGCAGGGTCCGGTAGGTCTGGATCAGCGCCTCACTGGCCTCGGCGTCGATCAGGCCGGCATCCCTGAGCGAACCCAGTTGACGGATGTTGTCCGTGAACTCGAGGATCTCCGGGTGGTCGGCGGCATGCCGCAGCAACAGGTACTGCACCAGGAATTCCATGTCGGTGATGCCACCGACATCGCGCTTGAGATGAAAGAGCCCGGCCGGCGTCTCGGCCTGGTTCGTGCGCATCTTGCGGCGCATGCCCACCACGGCCTCGCGTAGCTCAGCCGGGTCACGCCCCTGGGTCAGTGTCTGGCGCCGTATCCCGGCGAAGGTATCGCCGACCGAGTCGGTGCCGGCCACGAAGCGGGCACGGCACATCGCTTGCATCTCCCAGACCCAGGCGTGTTCCGCCTGGTACTGCGCGAAGGCGTTCACCGACGAGACCAGCAGACCGCCGACGCCGTCCGGACGCAGGCGGGTGTCGACCTCGTAGAGAACACCGGCCGGCGTGCGGATGCTCAGGGTGTGGGTGATCTTCTGTGCCAGTCGGGCGAAGTACAGGCTGTTGTCGATTGATCGATCGCCGTCGGTGACCGCCTCACGATCGGTGGAATCGTGCAGGAAGACGACATCGAGGTCCGAGCCGTAACCGAGTTCGATCCCGCCGAGCTTGCCGTAGCCGATGATGGCCAGCCCCGGGGTGAATTCATCGCCTGCCTCGTTGAGTGCGCGCGGCTTGCCGTGGCGCGCCTCGATCTGCTGGCGCGCACGCTGGTGAACGGCCTCGAGGATCACCTCGGCGATCCAGGTGAGTTGATCGGAGACCCGCATGACGGGCAGCGCGCCGACCACGTCGGCGGCGGCCACCCGCAGGGTCGCCAATTGCTTGAAGCGACGCAACTCGTCGAGGCTGCGTTCCTCGTCGTGCGGACACTTGCCCAGCAGTTCGCCGAGTTCCTGCGCCAGTTCGGTCTTGTTGGGTGGGGCGTACAGCGTTTCGGGATCGATCAACTCGTCGAGCAGGATCGGGTGCTGCGTCAGCAGCGAGGCAATCCACGGGCTGCCGTGGACCAGTCGGACCAGTTGGCGTCGCGCCTGGGGTTGTTCGATCAGCAGCGCGACGTAGACCGAGCGGCGCAGGATGGCCGTGAGCAAGTCGAGCATCCGATCGAGGATGGCGACCTGGCCCTGGTAGGTGCTGATGTCGTGCAGCAGATCGGGCATCAGCTGGTCGAGTCGCTGGGCCACCGTGCCGCTGATCGCCGGTCCCTGGGTGTCGCGCCACGACGAGAGATGCCGCTCGAGTACGGATGCCTGTTCGAAGCCATGGCGTTCGAGAACGGCCACGCGGTCGGCGACGTTGCCCAGTCCGTTCCAGACCCGTTCCAGCGGTTCCTCGCTTTCATCGTCGTCGTCGGGCAGACGCAGGACCTCGGAGAAATGCCCGTGAACGCGATCACGGTGCTGGTCGAGGGCGTACAGGAACGAGCCCCAGTCCTCGAATCCCATCGCGATCGCCAGACGCAGTTGATCGAACTTGTTGTCCGGCAGGGTCTGCGTCTGGTGGTCGTACAGCATTTGCAGGCGGTTCTCGGCCCGGCGCAGGAAGTCGTAGCCGACGGTCAGATCGGTGACGGTGTGCCCTTCCAGCTCGCCCATTTCCTCGAGTATCGCGAGTACCGGGATCAGGCGACGTGCCTGCAGGGCCGGCTCGCGCCCACCGCGCAGCAATTGGAACAGCTGGCCGATGAACTCGATCTCGCGGATGCCGCCGGGCCCCAACTTGATGTTGTTGTGCATGGCGGCATCGGTCATCTCGCGCTCGATCATGCGCTTCATCTCGCGCAACTGGCTGAACGCGCCGAAGTCGAGATAACGACGGAAAACGAACGGCCGCAGCATGTCCATCAGCTCGCGGCCGGCCTCCGCGTCACCGGCGATCACGCGTGCCTTGATCCAGGCATAGCGTTCCCATTCGCGCCCGCGCGTGGCGTAGTAGAGCTCGAGTCCGTCGAAACTCATTGCCAGCGGGCCCTCGTCGCCGTTGGGGCGCAGGCGCATGTCGACCCGGAAGACAAAGCCATGGCCGGTCTTCTCGTCGAGCGAACGGATCAGCCGCTGGCCAAGCCGGATGAAGTACTCCGCGTTGCTGATGGTCTTGCGTCCGTCGGTCTCCCCTTCCTCGGCGTAGGCGAAGATCAGGTCGATATCCGAGGAATAATTGAGCTCGTCGCCACCGAGTTTGCCCATGCCGATCACGACCAGACCGATCGGTTCGCCGTTCGGTCCACGTGGCTGACCAAAGCGGGCCTGGAGGTGATGCTCGTGGTAGGCCAGCGCCTCGGCGACACAGAAGTCGGCCAGTTTCGACAGGGAGCGCAGGGTGGCGTCGGTGTCATCGATGCCGTTGAGGTCGCGCCAGGCGATCAGGATCATCTCGCGGCGTCGCAGGCGTCGCAGTTCCCGCCCGAACGACGCGGTTTCCAGCGCCCGGCGTGCGTCGACCGCGCCGCTGAGTCGAGTGAAGCGCGCCTCGAGCCCATCGCCGAGAAAGTCGTCCGCACAGCCGTTGATCACGTAATCGAGAATGCCGGGTTCGGCGGCAAGGCTTTGCTGGATGAACGGGCTGCAACTGAGCACATGCTGGAGTTGTGCGCGTTGTGAGGGTTCCAGAGAGGAAGCCTGGTTCAGTTGGTCAAGCAGCGTCTGTTCGGGCGTGATTTCGTCGAGGTCGGACACGGGGATCGGCCTGTCGATGAATGAGCGGTCCGTCGATCATACGCCTTGCGGATGGGTGCGTGCAGGATGGCGGCGCGCATCGGACACGGCCTGATCGGGCACAAAAAAGCCCCGGACCCTCGAAAGGGAACCGGGGCGGCTTGCCTGCGGTGGTCGGTTCGTTACGGGCGAACCAGCACGTAACCGGCGTCGACCAGGTCGAGGATACGGGCAATGCCGGCGTCGACCGGTACGGCGGCCGAGTTCATCTCCGGCTCCTTGCCAAGCTTGCGCGTCGCGCCGGCAATCGAGTTCTTGCAGGCGGAAAAGCGCACGCCTTGATCGGCGAGTGACTGGATGCGCTCGGCGTGATGGTTGTTGGCAAACAGCATGCTGATGCCGGGACCGAAGGCAACGACTTCGACGTCGATCTGGTCGGGGCCACCACGTGCCTTGAGGACGTTGTTGGCAACGTTGAGCACCAGGTTCTGGCGCTGCAAGTCACTTTCGGTGATCTGCAGCACGAGGTGTTCCTGGGCCAGGGTATTGCCGCCGACCTTCTCGATCTTGCTGGTATCCGCGGCATGCGCGGCACTGCCGAAGGAGAATGCGGCGAGTAGCATCAGCCAGGCGGCCGGGAACAGGGAACGGGTTTTCATGAAAATCCTCCTTGAGTGGTTTTCGTCGGTTTTTATTGTCACGGGTGTGAATTGCATCCCGTCCAACAGCATACGCCCGGGCAAACCGAATCGCATCCCCTTACTCGGTTAATTATCCAATGGGGTATCAGCAAATCTTGGGGAAAATTGATCGTGAAAGTGGGTTGTTTGGCGGCGCCGCCCACAACCGGATCACGCGTTGGCCAAGCTGTTGACCTGACGCTATTTTTTAGCGAACATACCGATTATACGATCGGCGGGCTGCCTGCCCGCCCCGTCCCCGCGCGGCACCGATGTCTCCCAGCTCGTTGCCGATTTATGTCCCGGACGGAGCGTCGACCCAATCCAACCGTTGTTGGCATGCCAGACTGCCGTCGCATGCCGTGGCGCAGGCGTTGTTGCTTAGATTACATGACGTTATTCAAACAGCTTTTGAAGAATCCGCAGGGTCGGGATTTCATCGTTGGCGATCTGCACGGCAGTCGGTCGCTGTTGGAGAAGATCCTCGACAAGCACGATTTTTCCCCCGAGCGGGACCGTGTCATTGCCGTGGGGGATCTGATTGACTACGGCGAAGACTCGCTGGGCACCCTGCGCCTGCTGGGCGAGCCCTGGTTTTTTTCGGTGGCCGGCAACCACGAGCGAGTGATCGCCAATCATCGCGACGCGCTCGCCGAACGATGCTTGACCCCGAGTCAGCGCGCCGATCTCGAGGCGATGGGTTCGGCCTGGCTGCTGGAGCCCTACGACAAGCTCAATGACGACAAGTGGGACGACCTGATCACCGAGGTGATGAATCTCGTCAGCCAGATGCCGCTGATGATCCAGGTCGGTAACGGACCGTCGGCCGTCGGGGTGGTGCACGCCGAGTTGCCACTGTGGGACTGGGATCAGAACATCGCCCGTCTCGAGCGGGTCAAGAAGCTGACTTACTGGGCCTCAAAAAAAGGCGACCCGCAGCTCGACACCATGCTCTGGGGACGCTCGCAGATCCACGAGGTGCTCGATGGTCGTCGCCCAGAACGCAGCGTGCGCGGCATCGACTGGGTGATTGCCGGACACACCATTACCGGCCAGCCGGTGCGTGACGGCAATCGGCTCTGGATCGACTGCGGCGCCTGGGACGAGCGGCCCGGCAGTGGACTGGCGCTGGTCGAGGTGGGCAACACCCTCGCCGTGAGCGCGCACTACCATGATCCCAGCGTGCGGACCCACCGGTTCGTGCGTCGCGGGCATCACTTCCATTCCGTGATCGACGCAACCGGCTGACCCATGTCCGATCTCAATCGTCTTTCCCTGTCGGAATTGCGCGGCCTGATCGACGCGGCGCGTAGCGAGCTGGACCGTCGCGACAGCGAGCCGGTCGACGAACATACCTTGATCAAATCACTGGAACTGGATCTCAAGCGCCATCATCGGCGCAAGGATCAAGAAGCCCCCTTCGACCCGTTTGCCTGATCCGGCGAGGAGCGCCGCCCCCGTGAAGTCGCCCCCATGAAACAGGCCCCTCATTCGAGGGGCCTGTTCGTGTCCGAACCGAAAAGTCTCGATCAGTGGCGGAAGTGGCGCATCCCGGTGAACACCATGGCAATGCCGTGCTCGTCGGCCGCGTCGATCACCTCCTGATCGCGCATCGAGCCGCCCGGCTGGATTACCGCCTTGATACCCGCCTCGGCCGCGGCATCGATGCCGTCACGGAAGGGGAAGAAGGCATCGGATGCCATCACCGACCCCTCGACCGGCAGGCCGGCGTCAGCGGCCTTGATGCCGGCGATCCGCGCGGAATACACCCGGCTCATCTGGCCGGCACCCACGCCGATGGTCTGCTGGCCGCTGGCGTAGACGATGGCGTTGGACTTGACGAACTTGGCCACCTGCCAGGCGAACAGCAGATCGCGGATCTCCGTGTCGTCGGGGGCACGCTTGCTGACGATCTTCAGATCGTCTGCGCCGACCACGCCGTGATCGAAGTCCTGCACCAGTAGCCCGCCGCCGATGCGCTTGAAGTCCTTGCCCGGGGCCGGTTTGACCGACCAGTCGTCGATGGCCAACGCGCGCACATTGGGCTTGGCGGCCAGCTCGGTGGCGGCATCAATGCCGATCTCGGGGGCGATGATTACCTCAACGAACTGCCGCTCGACGATACTGCGCGCCGTGTGGGCGTCCAGTGGCCGGTTGAAGGCGATGATGCCGCCGAAGGCGGAGGTCGGGTCGGTGGCGAAGGCGCGATCGTAGGCGGTGGTGATGTCGTCACCGGTGGCCACGCCGCAGGGGTTGGCATGCTTGACGATCACGCAGGCGGCACGGTCGAACTGCTTGACGCACTCGAGCGCCGCATCGGCATCGGCCAGATTGTTGAACGACAACGGCTTGCCCTGGACGATCCGGGCGCGGGCCAGCGTGCCCGGCGCGGCGTCCGGCTCGACGTAGAAGGCCGCGTTTTGGTGCGGGTTCTCGCCGTAGCGCAGGTCCATCGACTTGTTCAACGGCAGGTGCCAGGTGGGCGCGAAGGCGCTTTCCTCGAACTGTTGTCCCAGGTAGTCGGCGATCATGCCGTCGTACTGGGCGGTGTGGCTGAAGGCCGCCCCGGCCAGGCGCTGACGGGTGGCCATGGAGATGCCCTCGTCGTTGATCTCCTCGAGGACCACCTCGTAGTCGCTCGGGTTGACCACGATGGCGACGTCGTTGTGGTTCTTGGCCGCCGCGCGGACCATCGCTGGGCCGCCGATGTCGATGTTCTCGATCGCCGTAGGCAGGTCGCAGTCCGGATCGGCCACGGTGCGGGCGAACGGGTAGAGGTTGACCACCACCAGGTCGATCGGCGTGATGCCGTGGGTGGCCATCACCTCGTCGTCGGTGCCGCGGCGGCCGAGGATGCCGCCGTGGATCAGCGGATTGAGCGTCTTGACGCGCCCGGCCATGATCTCCGGGAAGCCGGTGACGTCACTGACCTCGCGCACCGGCACGTCGTTCTCGCGCAGCAGGCGGGCCGTGCCGCCGGTGGAGAGCAACTCCACCCCGGCGGCATGCAGTCCCTGGGCAAGGCCCAGGATCCCGGTCTTGTCGGAAACGCTCAGCAGGGCGCGGCGTGGCGCGACGGCATGGTGGGTCATGGGGGATATCCGGTTTATCAGCGATGGAAGAGTGGCACCGGTCGCCCGGGGTGGACGACCTGGAAACCGCGCATTGTACCCGCTTGCCGGACCCTTGTTGAGTCGCGCCGGGTGCCCCTTGGCCGGGGTCAGTGCCGGGTCGTCGGCTCCTCGTGGACGATGCTCTCGAAGAGCGAGGAGTAGTCGTGGTTGCCATGCCCGGCGTAGACGCCTTCCTCGAGGACGTGCTGCAGGCCGATCAGCAGGTGGGTGTCGATACCCTGGCCGCAGGCGCTCTGCGTGAACAGGCGGATGTCCTTGAGCAGATGCTTGAGTGGAAAGTTGGCGTTCTCGAACGAGTGGCCGACCATGTTGTCGAGCTTCTTGTCGAAGGTGGGCGCGTACAGGGCCGATTCGCGCAGGGTCTCCATGAACTTGTCGACATCGACGCCCTCGCGCTGCACCAGCCCCAGGCTCATGGAGAAGGCGGCTGTCAGCGAGCCGATCAGCTGGTTGAAAGCGAGCTTGGCCGCGGCGCCACTGCGCACCGCGCCGAAGTGGGTCGGCGTGCCCAAGGAGCGCAGCAGCGGATCGAGGCGTTCGATCAGCGCTTTGGAACCACCGAGCAGCAATTGCAGCGTGCCGCTTTGTGCCTGCGGGATGGAGCCCAGCACAGGCGCCTCGAGGTATTCGCCGCCCAGCGACTCGACCCGCTGCGCGATCTCGGCGGACTCCGACGGGGCGATGGTCGAGCTGTTGATCACCACGTGGTCGCGGATGCCGGTCTCGCCCAGTTGGTCGATCACCTCGCGGCAGGCCGGGTAGTCGCTGACCATCAACCAGAGGGTTTCGTTACCTTTGGCGAGATCGGCCAGGCTCGCGGCGGTGGGGATGTCTTCGAGTTTGCGTGGGTGGCGGTTGAAGCCGGTCACCGTCCAGCCGGATTGTGCGAGTTGGCGGGCCATGGCGGTTCCCATCAGCCCCAGGCCGATCACTCCGATTGTGGTGTTCATGGCGGTGCCCTCTTCGATGTTCTGTTCTGCGGACGTTCTGTCGCCGCAACGTCCGGGCACGGTCCGTCGTCTGCTGGATTGCGGCAGGTATGGGGTTATGCTTGCGCCAGCGGTCGTTCTTTTCCCTTTTGCTCCTGGTGGAAAAGCGAGCCTGCGGTCGGTTTCCGGGTCCTTGCGTGGCCGTGGCGTGGCCATGGCTTGAACCCGTTTTCGGGCCTAAGGAGGCTAGCAGAAGCCGGTGGTGATTGCCCGGCCCGACGGCCCCGCATTTCGTACAGGCCACCCCTCGAGGAATCGTGATGAGGCAGGATCTCGACAGCCACTGGCGCCGCTGGCTCAACCCCGGCCGACGCCGTCCCCGCAGTGGGCAGGGGAGCCTGTTGGCGACCACGCCGACGCAAACACGCACGGCCATCGAACGCGACTACGACCGGGTGCTGTTCTCCACCCCGGTCCGCCGGATGGCCGACAAGACACAGGTCTTCCCGCTGGATCGATCCGACAGCGTGCGTACCCGGCTGACCCATTCGCACGAGGTGGCCAACCTCGCCCGCTCGGTGGGGATCGACCTGGTCTTCCATCACGAGATCGCCGCGGGGTTGCCCGAGGCGCTGCGCGATGTCCCCGCCCTGCTCGCCACCATCGGTCTGGCCCACGATCTGGGCAATCCGCCGTTCGGTCACCAAGGCGAGGATGCGATCGCGCGCTGGTTCGAGATCAATCGCGCCGAGGTGTTGGATGCCGAACCGGCCTTGAGCCCCGCGATGAAGCGGGACTTCCTGCGTTTCGAGGGCAACGCCCAGACGCTGCGCCTGCTGACCAAGCTGCAACTGATCAACGACGACTACGGGTTGAACCTGACGTTGGCGAGCCTGGCCGCGCTGGTGAAATACCCGACGGCCAGTGACGAGATCGACCGCACACGCGTCACCCACAAGAAGCATGGCTACTTCCAGTCCGAGCGGGGGCTGATGGACGAGGTATGGGCCGGCACGGGCCTGTCCTCCGGGCAGCGCCACCCGCTGACCTGGATCATGGAGGCCTGTGACGACATCGCCTACTCGGTGCTGGATGCCGAAGACGCGGTCAAGAAGGGGCTGCTTTCGTTTTCCGATACCATCGCCTTCCTGCGCCACGAGGCGCCGGACGATCCGGTGGTCACGGCCGTTTGCGACGCGGCCGCCGCCGAGCACAAGGCCTATCGCCAGGAGCGCCTCTCGCCGGACGAGCTCAACGACATCTCCATGCAGACCTTCCGCATTCGAGCGATCGGTGCGTTGATGGAGGCGATCGGCGAGGTCTTCATCGACGCCTTGCCGGCCATGGCCGAGGGGCGCTTCGAGCGCGAGCTGGTGGATGCCTCGCGCGGCGGGCGCCTGTTGGCGGCCCTGAAGGCCTGCAACTGGCAGCACGCCTATCGGCACAAGTCGGTGCTGCGGGTGGAGCTGACCGGCCTGGCGGTGATCCACGGCCTGATGGATGCCTTCTGGTACGCCATCACCCGGCGGGAGGATCCGGATGATCCGGCCAGCCCGCGGTCGACACCGCTGGCCGGGTACATCTACCAGCGCATCTCGGAAAACTACCGGCGCGTGTTCGAGTCAGCCGACAACCCGATGCCGATCCGCTACCGCGAGGCGCAGTTGTTGACCGACATGATCTCGGGGATGACCGACAGCTTTGCCGTCAGCCTGTTCGAGGAAATCCGCGAGGTCGGTTTTCGCCCGACCACGCGGGCCTGAGCGCGCCGACCACCCCATTCAGACGACCCAGTGCTAGGACCGAGTTGTTGTCCAAGCCGATTCCAGGAAGCCCGATGAGCGATTCCGACCAAAGCCCCGACAAAAGCCACTTCTTCGCCTATCTCTCGCGGATGAAGTACATCTACCGCTGGGGACTGATGCGCAATACACGCAGCGAGAACGTCCAGGAACACAGCCTGCAGGTGGCGATGATCGCCCACGCACTGGCGGTGATCGGCAACCAGGAATTCAGTGAGGACAACGACGTCGGTCGGGTGGTGAGCGTAGCGCTCTACCACGATGCCTCCGAGATCATCACCGGCGATCTGCCCACCCCGGTGAAGTACTTCCGCGAGGATATTCGGGATTCCTACAAGGCGCTCGAGGCGCATGCCGAGCGCAAGATCATCGGCCTGTTGCCCGACTCGTTGCAGGACTCGTTTGCCGAGGTGATCGAGAGCGCACGCATCGAGCCGGAGGTGCTGCGGCTGGTCAAGGCGGCCGACTCGCTATCCGCCTACCTCAAGTGCATCGAGGAGCGGGCCGCCGGCAACCAGGAATTCCGCCGCGCCGAGGAGTTCCTGTACGGCAAGCTCGACGAGATGACCGATCTGCCGGCGGTGGCCTTCTTCCGCCAGCGGTTCGTCGATGCCTTCGAGCTGACCCTCGACGACCTGAGCCACGACTGACGCGCCGCGGCATGGCCAGGGTCATTGCCGAGGTCATTGTCGAGGTCATTGTCGGGGTCATTTGGCCGACGTGGTCGACTCGCTCTCATCCCGTTCGTCGGTGGTGTCCTGTGTCTCGTCGGCGTAGAAGGGGCGCCGCGAGATCTGGCAGAAGGCGCCCTGGCCCTTGACGAAGTGGATCGAGCCGGCAACGACCAGCCCGCCGACCACCAGCAGCAACAGGCTGCTCTGCACGTAGCCGAGCGTGATGATGGCCACGCCCACCAGGCCGACGTGGCGAGCCTGGATATGCAACAGGTCCTCGTGCCGTTGGGACAGGGCAGCAAGAGCGGCCCATTCGATCGCCAGCACGATCAAGAGAACCAGTGGCGCGATGGCCGCCTTCGGGTAGATCACCGCGATCACGCCGAGCACCCCGATGATCGCCAGCACGGCCCACTGGGCGATCCGCTGATTGCGCGAGGCGCGGTTCGAGGCGCGCAATGTACCCTTCAGGCGCATCCAGTGGATCAGCCCGGTAATGCCGGTCCAGACACCGATGAAGATACCCACGACTGCGGCCAGCCGCAGATCCCAGGCGCCCAGGTAGAGGGTGGTCTGCTCCCAGCCGATCACGCCCAGCAAGGTGATGGTGATGCCGCTGCCGATCAGGACGATCGCCGCGCCACGCACCAGGTCGATCAGGCGGGTGTCCTGATCGCGGCTGGCCCGATACCACGGGGCCGCGGCCACGCCGAAGGCCAACGCGGCGATCGCGAGCCAGGCCTTCCAGCCCATGCCGGGCAGATCGCCGGCTGCACCGGGAAAGAGCGCACCGGCGAGCACGATCAGTATCGCCAGGGGCAGCGCCCACATCCAGACCCGGCGGCGCCCCGGGTGGGTCAGTGCCGACAATGTGATTAGCACTAGCCCTAAGGCGAACCAGCCGGCGTTGTCGATCATCAGTCCGATGCCCATCACGACACCTCCTTGTTGGGACGTTCACGGGCGAACTGCTGTTCGCGCTCCTCGTCGTCGAGTAGCTCCTGCTCGTCCGGCTCGTCCGTCGGTTCGGTATGCACCTCTTGGCGCAGCAACAGAAAGGCCGTGGCGGCCGACTGGGCGCCGAAGAACACCGCGATGGTCGAGAGCACCAGCTCGAGCGCGCTCTGCGAGGTCAGCAGGGCGCTGACCGCGGCGACCACCAGAAAGCCGGCCAGGGTGGTCACGATCAGCAAGCCCCGTCCGCAGTGTTCCCGTTCGGCACGCAGGGCGCCGGTCAGGCCGAGCGTCAGTGCCAATAGCACCACGTAGGCGGCGATGGTTGGATCCATGTCGGTGTTCCTTCAGTCTCGTGAGGGCCGATCATTCGACCGGCCGGATGAAGCGATGGTCAGTCGGGATCAGTCACCCAGTTTTTCCAGGAAGGCCTTGGCGTCGAGCGCGGCCATGCAGCCGGTGCCCGCTGAGGTGATCGCCTGGCGATAGACGTGGTCCATGACGTCGCCGGCGGCGAACACGCCGTCGACCGAGGTCGCGGTGGCGTTGCCGTTGGTGCCGCTCTTGACGCTGATGTAGCCGCCGGGCATGTCGAGCTGGCCCTCGAAGATGCCGGTGTTGGGCGAGTGGCCGATGGCGATGAACACGCCGGAGAGCTCCAGGTCGGTGGTCGCACCGCCCGTGTCCTTGATGCGCAGGCCGTTGACGCCCATCGGGTCGCCCAGCACTTCGTCGACCTCGTGATTCCAGTGGATCTCGACGTTGCCGTCCTCGGCCTTCTTCATCAGGCGATCGATCAGGATGTCCTCGGCGCGAAAGCGGTCACGGCGATGCACCACGTGCACCTTGGCGGCGATATTGGAAAGGTACAGCGCTTCCTCGACCGCGGTGTTGCCGCCGCCGACCACGGCGACCGTCTGGTTCTTGTAGAAAAAGCCGTCACAGGTCGCGCAGGCCGACACGCCCTTGCCGCGGAAGGCCTGCTCGGACTCGATGCCGAGATAGCGGGCCGAGGCACCGGTCGCGATGATCAGGGCGTCACAGGTGTAGGTGGCCTGGTCGCCGGTGAGCGTAAAAGGATGCTCGTCGAGCTTGGTGGTATGAATGTGATCGAAGATGATCTCGGTGTCGAATTTCTCGGCGTGCGCCTTCATCCGATCCATCAGCGCCGGGCCGGTGAGGTCGTCGGGATCACCCGGCCAGTTCTCCACCTCGGTGGTGGTGGTCAGCTGACCGCCCATTTCCATCCCGGTGATCAGGACCGGGTCGAGGTTGGCTCGAGCGGCGTAGACCGCGGCGCTGTAGCCGGCCGGACCGGAGCCGAGGATGAGCAGTTTGCTGTGGCGGGTGTTGCTGTCGGCCATGGTGAAGGAGCGCTCCTGTGGTTATTCGGTGTGATTGTCGCCGAGGGGTGACGGCGACCGCCGGGCCGGCGTGAGTCCACTCGGTCCGGCAACGTGTGACGGGTTTGCCTAGAATGACCCGGGGTTGACCCGGTCTCGGGGTCGGCGACGCGTGTTGGCGCGTCGGCCGGGCACGTCCAGACTGTAGGATACTCGTCGAAAAATGTTGAGGCCATCGAATGAATTACCAAGGTGAACCGGACTACAAGCACGGCAGTGCGGAACGACTGGGGGTGCTGCTGCTGAACCTGGGTACGCCGGACGCGCCGGAGGCGCCGGCACTACGCCGCTACCTGGCGCAGTTCCTCTCCGATCCGCGCGTGATCGAGATCCCGAAGTGGAAGTGGTGGCCGATCCTGCACGGTATCGTGCTGCGCACCCGCCCGGCCAAATCGGCCGAGGCCTATCGCTCGGTCTGGGATCACCACGGCGAGGGCTCGCCGCTGCTGACCATCGCGCGCCAGCAGCAGAAGGGCCTGCAGACTCGACTGTCCGAGCAGATGGCAGGCCCGGTCACCGTGGCGCTCGGGATGCGTTACGGCAACCCGTCGGTGCCCTCGGCCCTGCACGAGCTGCGCGAGGCCGGTGCCCGCCGCGTGGTCGTGCTACCGCTCTATCCGCAGTATGCCGGGGCGACCACCGCCTCGACGCTGGATGCCGTCTTCGACGAATTCATGCAGTGGCGCTGGGTGCCGGAGTTGCGCACCATCAACCAGTACCACCGGGACCCCGGTTATCTCGATGCCCTGGCGGCGAGCATCCAGGAGCACATCGACGAGCACGGCAAGCCCGACAAGCTGATCATGAGCTATCACGGCGAGCCCAAGCGCTACCTGCTCAATGGCGACCCGTACCACTGCCACTGCTACGTCACCTCGCGGCTGGTCGCCGAGCGCCTCGGCCTGTCCGAGGACGACTACATGGTCACCTTCCAGTCGCGCTTCGGGCCCGAGGAATGGCTCAAGCCCTACACCGACGAGACCTTGAAGGCCCTGCCCGGCCAGGGCGTCAAGCACATCGCCGTGATCTGCCCGGGCTTTTCGGCCGACTGCCTGGAGACCATCGAGGAGATCGGCGACGAGAACCGCGAGGACTTCGAGGAGGCCGGTGGCGAGACCTACCACTACATCCCGGCGCTCAACGACCGGGGCGACCACCTCGACGCCCTGGCGCGCCTGGTCCGTCAGCACACCCAGGGCTGGGTCGAACACAGCGAGTTCGACTCGGTCGAGGACCAGCGCGAGCGCGAGCGGGTGCGCCAAAACGCCGTCAAGATCGGCGCCAAGCAGTGACATGACCATGGTAGAAGCGGGCGGCCCGCTCGCCGGTATCGGCGTGCTGGTGATCGGCGACGAGATCCTCTCCGGTCGTCGGCAAGATCGTCACCTCGCGGCGGTCACCGAGCGCCTGGCGGCGCGTGGGCTGGTGGTCGACTGGGCGCAGTTTCTGCCCGACCGCGAGGTCACTATCGTCGACCTGCTGCGCCGCAGCCGCGCGGACGGCGCGACCGTGTTCTGCTTTGGTGGCATCGGCGCGACGCCCGACGATCTGACCCGGGTCTGTGCGGCAAGTGCCTTCGGGCGGCCGTTGGTGCGCCACCCGGAGGCGGCCGCGCTGATCGAGGCGCAGTTCGGCGAAAGCGCCTATCCCAAGCGCATCCTGATGGCCGATCTGCCGGAGGGTGCGGAGCTGGTGCCCAACCCGGTCAACCGGGTGCCGGGCTTTGCCCTCGATCGGCATTTTTTCCTGCCCGGTTTTCCCGAGATGGCGCACGCGATGCTCGATCACATCCTCGCCGGCCCGCTGGCCGGTCTGGGGGATGCGAGCTACGTGGAGCAATCCCTGTGGCTGGTGGACACCCCGGAGAGTGAACTGATCGATCTGATGGAGGCCTTCTGCGCGGCCCACCCGACCTTGCGGCTGTTCAGCCTGCCGGTGCTGTCGACCGAACGGCGGCTGCTGGAGCTGGGCTTCAAGGGTGAGCGTTCGGAGGTCGGTCGGGCGATGATCGCGTTGGTCGCCGCCCTGAATGCCCGCGAGATCACGGTGCATTCGCAGCGCCCTGCATGAGGGCCGTGCTCTCCGCCAAGGGGATTGAACTTCATGTGGCCAGCCCCATCTCATCCGTCTGGCCCCTTCTCGTTTGGTCCCTTTGATTTGGGCGGGGGCTCACCTGTTACCTTCCGCATGATTCCAAACCGGAATAGGAGTTGGTCGATGATGGCATTCGTGACAACCCGTCGAGCCGCGGTGTTTCTCGCGGTCGCATTCGCCGCGGCGATGTGGCTGCTGGGGTCGCCGGCCCAAGCGCAGTACCCGGATTTCGCCAAGCTGGCGAAGGACAACGCGCCCGCGGTGGTCAATATCAATACCGTCACCAAGGGGCAGCAGTCGGGCCGTTCGGGGCAGCCGCCGCAGATGCCGAATCTGCCGCCGGGCCCGATGGGCGACATGCTCCGCGATTTCTTCGAGCAGATGCCGCAGGGACCGATGCCGCGCGCACGGCCGGCGCAGTCGCTGGGGTCGGGCTTCATCATCAGCGAGGACGGTTACGTCATCACCAACGCCCACGTGGTCGGTGGCGCGGACGAGATCAGCGTTCGTCTGAGCAACCAAAAGGAGTATCGCGCCGAATTGATCGGCGAGGATCGGCGTACCGACGTCGCGTTGCTGAAGATCGACGCCGAGGACCTGCCCACGGTCACCATCGGCGATTCCGACGAGGTCGCCGTAGGCGAATGGGTGCTGGCCATCGGCGCGCCGTTCGGGCTGGATCACTCCGCCACGCACGGCATTGTCTCGGCCATCGGTCGTGACCTGCCCAACGAGACCTACGTGCCCTTCATTCAGACGGACGCGCCGGTGAATCCGGGCAATTCCGGCGGGCCGCTGATCAACGCCGCCGGCGAGGTGATCGGCGTGAACTCGCAGATCTACACCAGCTCGGGCGGCTACATGGGCATCTCGTTCGCGATCCCCGTGAACGTGGCGATGAACGTCGCCGATCAACTCAAGGACACCGGCGAGGTGAGCCGCGGTTATCTCGGCGTGCTCATCCAGCCGGTCACCGACGAGCTGGCCCGCTCGTTTGGTCTGGACGACACCCAGGGGGCCTTGGTCGCGCAGGTCCAGCCGGATACCCCGGCCGCCGAGGCGGGGCTCGAGTCCGGCGACATCATCACCGAGTTCAATGGCAAACCGGTCAAGCGTTCCGGCCAGCTGCCGCGCCTGGTGGGCGCCGCGCCGGTGGGAGAGCCGGCCGAGGTGACGGTGATCCGCAATGGTGAGGAAATGCAGTTCGAGGTGGTGCTTTCCGAGCTGGATGACGCGGCGGTCGCCGGGGGCAGTGCCCTGTCATCGTACGGTTTGTCCGTCGCGCCATTGGAAAAGGCCGATCGTGGCAGCCTCGGGGTGCGTTACGGCATCGAGGTCCAATCGGTTGATCGTGACTCGCCGTTCGCCGGGTCGCTCGAGCCGGGCGACGTGTTGCTGGAGGTCAATCGGGCCCCGATGCGCAGCGAGTCGGATCTCATCGAGGCGCTGTCCGCGGCACCGGAAAAGCGCCCGGTAGCCATTCGCTTGCTGCGCCGTGGTCAGCCGTTGTTCCTGGCGGTCGATCTGGACTGAAAAACGACTGCCGCCGGAGGAACTTCCAACCGGCCCATCCATCCCACTCCGTGGCTCCTCATGGATGAACCACTCCCCCGACCCGATGGTCGGGGTTTTTTTTGTGTGGCCTCCCGGAAAGAACAGCTACCCGATGCGCTCAGCGTGCCGGGGCAGGTTGTCGTCGAGGCCGTTCTGGCGCGGCGTCCTGCGCGCCCGGTTCAACCTGCTGCGGCCTTGGGAGGGCCCTTGTTAGACTCCACCCATTTGGACGAACAGATGCGGGTAATCAGTTTCAACGCCAACGGCATTCGTGCCGCGGCGCGCAAGGGGTTTTTCGACTGGCTGGCGACCACGGGCGCCGATCTCGTCTGCATCCAGGAGACCAAGGCCCAAGCCTGGCAGCTGGAAAAGGACCCGACCTTCTGGCCCGAGGGCTATCACTGCCGTTACGTCGATGCCGAGCGCAAGGGCTACAGCGGCGTGGCCATCTACAGCCGCATCCAGCCGGAGACCGAGACCGCCGAGATGGGGCTGGCGGAGTTCGATGCCGAGGGCCGCTACTGCGCCTTCGATCTGGGCGATCTCACCGTCGCCTCGCTGTACCTGCCGTCGGGGTCGGCTGGCGACCACCGGCAGGCCTCCAAGGACCGCTTCCTCGAGGCGTTCCTGCCCATGCTGAAACAGTACCGAGAGCAGGGGCGTTCGCTGATCCTCTGCGGCGACTGGAATATCGCCCACCGCGAGATCGACCTGAAGAACTGGCGCGCCAATCGCAACAAGTCGGGGTTCCTGCCCTATGAGCGGGCCTGGCTCGACCGGGTGTTCGACGATCTGGGGTTCGTCGACGCCCACCGGACCCTCAAGCCCGACGTGGCGGAATACACCTGGTGGTCGAACCGGGCGAATGCCTGGAACAACAACGTCGGCTGGCGGATCGACTACCAGATCGTCACGCCGGATCTGCGCGATCAGCTGGTCGAGGTGCAGGTCTATCGCGACGAGAAGTTCTCCGACCACGCGCCCCTGATCATCGACTATCGCTGACCGCGCCGAGGTGGTTGGTACATCGCGCCGATTGTCCCGTGGGAACCCTGCGGCATTGCGGGCATCTGACTTATACTTTTCAAAGACTCGTTAGCTCGTGCGGAGGTTCCACATGAAACACTGGATCACCATGGTGCTGGCCCTTGCCGGCCTGGCTTTTCTTTCCGGCTGTGCCAGCAGCCTCTCGAGTGATGCCTATTCGCGCGATTCGGCCCGCCAGATGCAGACCGTCTACTACGGCACGGTCGAGAGCATCCGCACGGTGCGGATCGAGGGCACCAAGACCCCCATCGGCACCGGCGCGGGCGCGATTGGCGGCGGCATCCTGGGCAACCAGGTCGGTGGTGGCTCCGGTCGCGCGCTGGCCACGGTCGGCGGTGTGCTGCTGGGCGGAATGGCCGGCTCGGCTGCCGAGGAAGGCATCACTCGGCAGACGGGTTACGAGATCAGCGTCCGACTCGACAATGGTCGGAGCGTCAGCATCGTGCAGGCCGCCGATGTATCCTTCCAGCCCGGCGAGCGTGTGCGGGTAATCGAGGCGCGTGACGGCACCACCCGCGTGACTCGCTGAGCCAGGGAGCCTCTGCACGAATGCCATACCGCTCTGCGCGTCTTGAGCCGGGTAGATGCAAGGCGTTCGTCCGCTGCGGAAGGGTTCGTTCCCTTTCCAAGGACGACAACACAGCAGATGCCCGGCTCAAGATGCGCCCTGCGGGGCCTGTCGAGCCGCCCGTGCTCGGTGTTGCGTCGTCTTGACGTGACCGCCGGCACGCCGGCGACGACGCGCCTTGATCACGAACGGCTCGACAGGCCAGAGTGGCATGGCATTCGTGCAGAGGTTCCCCAGAGGAACGGATAACCAGACGGAGAGATGATGACGGCAATGCCGCGAGGACAATTATTCGTGATTTCGGCGCCCTCCGGCGCGGGCAAGACCAGTCTGATCAAGGCCCTGCGTGAGCGCCGGCCGGAGCTGGCGCTGTCGGTATCGCATACCACCCGCCCGCGGCGGGACGGCGAGATCAACGGCGAGCACTACCACTTCGTCGACATCTCGCAGTTCGAGGTGATGCTGGCGCAGGAGGCGTTCGTCGAGCACGCCCAAGTCTTCGAGAACTACTACGGCACCAGCAAGGCGGCGATCAGCGAGGAGCTCGAGCGTGGCCGCGACCTGATCCTCGAGATCGACTGGCAGGGCGCGGCGCAGGTCAAGAAGTTGTTCCCCGAGGCGATCTTCATCTTCATCCTGCCGCCGAGCAGCGCGGAGCTGGAAAAGCGCCTGCGCAATCGCGCCTCGGACGACGACGAGGTGATCGCGCGGCGGCTGGCGGAGGCCCGTCGCGAGATGCGCGAGTGCCATTGGTACGACTATCTCGTGATCAATGATGTCTTCGAGCAGGCGCTCGATCAGCTGGACGCGCTGTTCATCGCCGCCACCCTGGAGACCGACCGACAGTACGAACGGAACCCCGAACTGATTGCCGATTTGCTGGGCGAGGCCGACTGACCGTAAACTAGTGCCCCAAAACGTCTTTTCTCCCGATCCGTTCTCGTGAAAAGACACCGAATCGAGACGCGGCCCGGTCGTCCCCAGGACGGCCGGGCCGTCCAACCTGTATACCGAGGCTAAGACACCAAATGGCACGCGTAACCGTAGAAGACTGCCTGGAAAGAATTCCCAACCGTTTCGAGCTGGTGCTGACCGCCGCTAAGCGCGCCCGCCAGATCGAGCACGGCGCCGAGCCGCTGGTGCCCATGGGCAAGGAAAAGCCGGTGGTGATTGCCCTGCGTGAGTTGGGCGAGGGCAAGATCGATCGCGCGCGGATCGACGAGATCGAGAAGCAGGTCACCCTGTCTCGCTCCGAGATCACCGAGCAGGAGATCCGCGCCGAGTTGGCTCAGTTTGCCGACGAAAGCGCCGAACCGGCCCGCCCGGCCACGCCGGCGACCAGCGACGAGGCCTGACCCGCGGGTCGGGTTGAGGCAGCGATGCAGAGCGGACAGACAGGGACGGCGGTCGTTGCCGGGACGGCCGAGTCGCATCTGACCGACGTCTTTTTCGCCCCGCTGGCCCAGCATCTAGCCGAGTATCTCGACCAGGCGAACATCGCGCGCATCCGCACCGCGTTCGAGTTCGGTGCCCAGGCGCATGCCGGCCAGACCCGCAAAAGCGGCGAACCCTACATCAGCCACCCGATCGCGGTGGCGCACATCCTCGCGGACCTGCGCATGGACGAGGCCACCGTGGTCGCGGCCATCCTGCATGACGTCATCGAGGACACCGACATCGTCCACGACGAAATCGTCGCCCAGTTCGGCGAGGAAGTCGCCCACCTGGTCGATGGCGTTTCCAAGCTCGCCCAGATCCGCTTCAAGTCGAGGGCCGAGGCGCAGGCGGCGAACTTTCGCAAGATGATGATGGCGATGGTCGAGGATGTGCGCGTCATCCTGATCAAGCTCGCCGACCGGTTGCACAACATGCGCACGCTCGGCGTGATGCGTCCGGACAAGCGCCGGCGCATCGCCCGCGAGACGCTCGACATCTACACCCCGATCGCCAACCGGCTGGGCCTCAACGCGATTCGGCACGAACTCGAGGACCTCGGCTTTGCCTCGCTCTATCCGGCGCGCCACCGCGTTTTGAGCGAGGCGGTGCGCCGCGCGCGCGGCAACCGCAAGGAGATCGTCGCCGGCATCCAGGAGCGTTTCGAGCAGCGCTTCTCCCACGAGGGCTTGACCGCCGACAGTCTGGCGCGCGAGAAGCGTCCCTATTCCATCTACCGCAAGATGCAATCCAAGCACCTGTCCTTCAAGGAGGTGTTCGACGTCTTCGCGGTGCGCGTGCTGGTGGACACGGTCGACGACTCCTACCGGGCGCTCGGCATCGTGCACAACCTCTACAAGCCGCTGCCGGGCCGCTTCAAGGACTACATCGCCATCCCCAAGGCCAACGGCTACCAGTCGCTGCACACCATCCTGTTCGGCCCGCACGGCATCCCGCTGGAGGTGCAGATCCGCACCCACGAGATGCACCAGTTCGCCGAGTCCGGCATCGCCGCCCACTGGCTCTACAAGACCCAGGGTGATCGCGGCTCGGTCACCCAGACCCGGGCACGCGAATGGCTGCGCGATCTGATGGAGATCCAGCAGAAGGCCGGCAACCCGCAGGAATTCCTCGAATCGGTCAAGGTCGACCTGTTCCCCGACGAGGTCTACGTCTTCACGCCCATGGGCGAGATCATCGAACTGCCGCGGCGCGCCACCGCGGTGGATTTCGCCTACGCGATCCACACCGACGTGGGCAACACCTGCGTGGCCTGCAAGATCGATCGGCGCTTCGCCCCGCTGTCGACGCCGCTCGAGTCCGGTCAGACCGTCGAGGTGATCACCGCGCCGGGGGCGGTGCCCAACCCCAGCTGGCTGTCGTTCGTGGTCACGGCGCGGGCGCGGGCCAACATCCGCGCCTACCTCAAGCACCTGCAAGATTCCGAGGCCATTCGCCTGGGCCACCGCTTGCTCTCCAAGGCCATGACGGCCGAGGATTGCGACATCGAGGAGCTCGATGAGGCGCGCATCGACAAGATCCTGCGTGAGTACCACCAGGAGAGCTTCAACGACCTGTTGCGGGAGATCGGGCTGGGCAATCGGATGGCACCGCTGGTGGTGCGGCTGCTCAAGGCGGAGGCCGGCAAGCTCGGTCCCGACGACAGCCCGCGCGAGGGCGGCAGCAGGCAGGCGCCGGTGATCATCAGTGGCACCGAGGGGCTGGTGGTCAGCTTCGCCGGTTGTTGTCACCCGGTGCCCGGCGATGCGGTGGTCGGTTTCCTGTCGACCGGGCGGGGGATCGTCGTCCATCGTCAGGGCTGCCCCAATGCCAGCGATGCCGGCGAACACCCCGAGCGCTGGCTGGCGGTGGACTGGGAAACGGAGCCCAGCGGGGAGTACCAGTCGCAGATCAGTATCCAGGCGAACAACGTGCGTGGCGGGCTGGCGCGGATTGCGGCCGCGGTGTCGGATGCCGGCTCCGACATCGACGACGTGCGCTTCGATGATCGCGACGTGAACCTCACCATCATCGACATCACCGTGCGCGTCACCAACCGGACCCACCTGGCCCGCGTGATGCGCTCGATCAAGCAATTGCGTGACGTGGTGCGCGTCTCGCGCCACTGACCTTTCTCGGAGAGACCCCATGAGCCGACGCGAAATCATCCATACCGACGACGCCCCGGCCGCCATCGGCCCCTATTCCCAGGCCGTGCGCGCCGGCGATACCGTTTACCTGTCGGGACAAATCGCGCTCGACCCGGCGACCATGACGCTGGTCGCGGGTGGTGTCGAGGCGCAGACCCGGCGCGTATTCGACAACCTGACTGCCGTCTGTCGCGCCGCCGGTGGTGAGCTCGCCGATGTCGTCAAGCTGCAGATCTACCTGCCGGACTTGTCGCACTTCGAGACCGTCAACGCGATCATGAAGGAATACCTCAGTGAACCGTTCCCGGCGCGGGCCGCGCTGGGTGTACGCGCCCTGCCCAAGGGCGCCGAGGTGGAAATCGACGGGGTGATGGTCCTGCCCGACTGATCGGCCCGTTTCCGGCCCCCGGACGAGCACTCCGGATGAGAAAAGGCCCGGTTGGCGTGTGATGCGCCACCGGGCCTTTTGCTTGTCGTCAGCGCTGATCGGGCTCGCCGAGCGGCGAGGGCCTTGCTCAGTCGAAGTTGTAGACCAGGTTGACCGAGGTGTAGGTATCGGTCTTTTCCGTCCCGGCCGGCACGTCGGTGTTGTGCGCCACGGTGTAGGAAAGCTTCATCGCCAGGGTCTCGGTCAGCGAGGTCGACAGGCCGGTGACCGACTCGATCTCGGTGTTGTCCTGGCCGGCGAGCACGGTCACGTCCTGGTTGAACTTGGCGTAATCGGAAAGGCGGTATTCGAAACCGCTGGACAGACGAACGATGGCGTTGGTGCCGCGCTCGCCGTCCTCGGTTTCGGCGATGCGGACACCCGGGCCGATCTCGGCATCCCAGTAGCCACGTTCGGACAGCCAGATCTTGCGCCCGTAACCGGCGGCGAGGCTGGACTGGTACTTGTAGCCGGAAAACTCGTCGTGGGTGGCACGCAGCACACCGAACAGGTAGTCGCGCTCGGTCAGGGCGTAGTTGCTTTCGAATTCGCCCAGCGCCCGGTTGGCCGTGTCGTCGCCATCCTCGCTTGCCTGCATGGCCTCGAGGCGGAACCGGTGGGTCCAGGGGCCGGTCACGTAGCCCACGGCGAACTTGCCGTTGACCGTCGAGGATTCGGTGTTGCCGGTGGTGATGGAGGCGCCGAGCTCGGCCGAGCCGCTCCATGTGTCATCGGTCGGGGCGTCTTGCTCGATTTGTTGGGCGAGCGCCGGGCTGATTGCCAGTGGTGGGGTCAGAGCAAGGGCCAGGGGGGTGGCCAGCAGCAGGTGACGGGGCTTCATGAGGAACTCCTAACGGATGGGAACGGATGCAATCAGGTCGTCAATTTCGTTCACCAGACACGAAAATGCCCCAACAGGGGCAATTCGAAAGCGAGCGATCGGCGCGGAGCCTAGTCGGTCGATTCGGCGTTGTAAACAAAGCCGACGATTTTCATCGGGATATGACCGCGACGTCTTCGGGCATCCATTCCTGCAGCAAGACTCCTTTGGTTTAGTGCCCCCCACCTTGGCAGGGCGGCGAGGCCGGCGCGTCCTGACGCTCTTTCCACTCGGCGGGGCTGTAGGTGTGTAGGGCCAGCGCGTGGAGACCCTGTTCGAAGGCGGGTTTGAGCGGGTCCTGCGTCAGTCGATGGCGGCGGATCAGGGGCAGGCCGTCGAACCGCTCGCTTACCACCACCACCCGGAAATGGCTCTCGACGCGGTCGCCGGCATGCTGCGTCGACTCGTCGGTGATTTCGAGATAACTCGGTTCGAGCGCGTCCCGCAGGGTCTGCTCGATCCATTGTGCGCGTGTGGTCATGGGTTCTGGTCTCCTGGCGGATGGGGGGCGTGCCGCCGTTGTCAGAGCAGTCGTACGCCCAGCAACGGGCGGATGGCCTCGGCCTGTGTCGGACGACCGATCAGGTAGCCCTGGAAAGAGTGGCAGCCGAGCGCGTCCAGCAGGTCACGCTGTTCGGTGGTCTCCACCCCTTCGGCGATGATCTCCAGCGACAGGGCGTTGCCCATGGCGATGATCGCCCGGACGATCTCGAGGTCGTTGCGGTCGCCGAGGATATCGCGCACGAAGCCCTGATCGATCTTCAGCCGATCGAACGAGAATCGCTTGAGGTAGCTCAGCGAGGAATAGCCGGTGCCGAAGTCGTCCAGCGCCAGCCGCACCCCCAGTTCGCGCACGGCATCCAGCATGGTTGCCGCCTGCTCCGGGTCATGGACCAGCGCGGTCTCGGTGAGTTCCAGTTCGAGGCGCTCGGGGGGCAGCCCCGAGATTTCCAGGGCGCGGGCGACACGCTCGGCGAAGCAGGGGGCGTGCAGCTGCACGCTGGAGACATTCACCGAGACAGTGATCGGCTCGCCCGTCTCGCGACCCCACTCGATGGCCTGGCAGGCCGCCTCGATCATCACCCAGGCACCGACCTCGACAATCAGCCCCGATTGCTCGAGGAAGGGAATGAAATCCTGTGGGCCGCACTGCAATTGCGGGTCGGGGGCCTCCCAGCGCAGCAGGGCCTCCACTCCCGTGACGGCCAGGCCGAGGGCGTCCTGCTGGATCTGGTAGACGAGATGGAAGCGGTCGTTTTCCAGGCTGTCGCGCAGGGCGCCCAGCATTTCGGAACGCCAGATCTGTCGCGCCGAGAGCTGCGGGCTGAAGACCGCCACCGGCTCGCGCTCGTTCTTCTTTGCCTCGAACATGGCCGCGTCCGCCTGGGTAAGCAGTTGGGCGATGTGGCGACTGTGGGTCGGCCAATAAGCGATGCCGGTACTGGCGGTCAGGGTCAGGTTGGTGGTCTCGAGCTCGAAGGTATGACGCACCAGCTCGCGTAGCGCCGCGCCCAGCACCTCCGGGCCGTCGTTAGGTTCGACATCGGCGGCGAGGATGGCGAACTCGTCACCGGCGAGCCGGGCGACCAGCCAGTCCTGCTTTGCGCCCAGGTCGCGCAGCCGGTCGGCCATCTGGCAAATCACGCGATCGCCTTCTTCATGCCCGTGGCAGTCGTTGATGCTGCGAAAGCGGTCGAGGTCCAGCACGGCCACGGCCGCGTGCCGGTTCTCGCGGCCCAGTTCGTCGAGGCGACGTTGGGCCTCGATCTGGAAGAAGCGACGGTTGTAGAGATGGGTCAGTTCGTCGTGGATGGCTAGGTCTTCGTATTCGGCCTGGGCGCGCAGCTGGGCGGTGATGTTGCGCGCAATCACGATCATGGCGTGACGCCGGCCATCGGCGTCGAAGACCGGCTGCTTGATCGTCTCGAAGACCAGTTCCTCGCCTTCCGGTGACTTGATCACCTCACTCTCGCGATGAAGTTCCTCGGCCTTCCAGGCGCGCTCGTCGGACTGTCGACAGAAGTAGAAGGCATCTCGAAAGGCCGGCTCGGTCAATTCGGCCATTGCATCGTCGTCCCGGCCCCACCAGGGCA
The DNA here is from genome assembly GCA_024636755.1 of Guyparkeria sp. Classification (GTDB taxonomy): domain Bacteria; phylum Pseudomonadota; class Gammaproteobacteria; order Halothiobacillales; family Halothiobacillaceae; genus Guyparkeria. The sequence continues at coordinate 35,343 of JAGXGL010000052.1, forward strand.
GGCCCTCGAGGCGGAACAGGTCGAGCGCCGCCTGGTTGGCCAGCAGCCAGTGGCCCTGCCCGTCTTTGACCTGGATCACGTCCGGACTGGAATCGATCAGCAGGCGCACCAGGCGTTCGGTTTCGGCCAGCGCCGTTTCCGCGCGCTTTTCGCCGGTGACGTCCTGCAACAGGTGCAACTCGCGGGGAGTGGCATCCGGGTCGGGATGCGAGCCGAGATGAAGGTGGCGGTAGACCCGACGTTCCGTGGTGTCATTGGGCAATTGGTTGACCAGTCGTGGGGACGTGCTCCCATCACGGTCGTTCAGCATGCCCTCGAGTCTGCTGCTCGCCGGCATGGAGCGCGCCGCCCGGTTGATCGGGTGCAGTCGGCCTTCGGCGTCCCGTCCGACCAGCGGGTCGGGCAGGGCCTCGAGCCAATGCGAGATGTCATGTTGGCGATCCATCATCCCTGTTCCTTCATCCCCGCGGGCTTCCCGGCGAGTGTGCCTGGGGGCTGTTCGGTTCATCTCGCCGGCTTGCTCGATCGGCCAGGTAGACGCGATTGCCGACCCGTTCGAGGTCGACGGCTTCGAGTCGCTGGCCTTCACAAGGGCCGGCGGTACACAGGCCATCGTCCAAGCGGAAGTAGGCCTGGTGCACGTTGCAGCGTAGCTGGCGCTCGCCGTCGCGGGTCTCGAGAAAATCGTGGTGGTCACGCGACAACGGCGAGCCGTTGTGCGGACAGACATTGCGCCAGGCACAGACCCGCTCGCCATCACGGACCACGATCAGCGGTGCGGGTCCGGGGCCGGATTGCTCTTGGCCCCGCGGCCAGACGCCCAGGGCGTCCACCGGCTCGAGATCGTCGAGCCGGCAAAGCAGGTCCGGGTCGGCGGCCGGATCGTCCGGTCCCAGCCCGCCCAGCCCGGCCTGGCCCAGCTTGCGCTCGGCCAGGCGCACGGCAAATTCCAGCGATTCCAGCGACCCCATTCCTCCTCCACGCGCGTGGATGAATCCGGCGATCAGCGTGTCGCCGGCGGCGATGCTGTCAATGATCGTATCGACCGGTTGCGCCGGAACATGAGCGGGTTCGGCATCGGTGGGCCGGGACAGCCACGCACCGCCACTGCCCCAGCCGAGCACCAGGATGGCCTGCGGCGCCCAGCCACGTGCCTCGCGCAGGAAGGCCGCCGGCTCCTCGAAGCCACGGCCGCGGGCGAAGGCGGCGGAGAAGAAAATGATGTCCGGGAAGGACCAGAGCTGGTCGAGATCGGGGCGATCCTTTTCCACTTCCAGCGAGATGGGCTGGTCGGTGATCCGCGCCCGGACCAGCGCGAGCATGGCGGCGGTCTCGTCACAGGCGCGTGCCTCGAAATGCAGCCAGTCGTAGCGGCATGGGTCGATCGCCATGAACGAACCCAGATCGAATTCCGGCAGGTCGCGGTAGTGCACGATGGTGCGGCTACCGGTGGCGCGATTGAGCGTGATGTAGGACGTGGGCGCGTGCCCCTCGACCCGGCGGGCATGGCGGGTGTCCACGCCGTAGCGATCCATCAGGTCGGCGATGCGCCGGCCGTCGGCATCCTCGGCCAGCACGCCGGCAAACTCGGCGGGATGGCCGAACTGGCGCAGGATGCGCAGGCTGTTGGCGACATTGCCACCCAACTCGACCCGCTGGGCCAGCGCGCGCTGCTCGCTGTCCTCGGTCGGGTAGTGGTCGAGTTCGTTGATGATGTCCAGCGTGGCAATCCCCACGCCCAGCACGTTCGCCATGGATCGAGTCTATCCGTTTGAGTCCTGCGGGAGTCTACTTGTCCCGGCCGCGCTTGGGGAGGGTCACGATGTCGACCTGCCACTCCTCTGCGGTAGCGATCAGGCGCAGAAAGCCGATGCCGCCAAAGGCGCGCTGGCGTCCGGCCGCGCCCGGATTGAGCACCCAGGGAGTGGTTTCGGTGTCGATCACGCGCCGATGCGTGTGACCGTAGACGATCGCGCGCGCCTCGGGATGACGGCGACGCAGGCGCTCGTGGCGGCTGCTGGCCGGGTTGACCTGGTGACCGTGCTCGACGACGAGCAGGCCACCGGGCAGGTTCAGGTACGCCTGTTCGGGCAGGGTCTCGAGTAGTGCCTCGGTATCCTCCGGCCACTGACCGACGGTGTCGTTGTTGCCACGCACCACCACGACATGGCCGCTGGTCGGTGCAAGCTGGCGCAGTTCGCCGGGGTCGAGCAGGTCACCGGCATGGACGATCACGTCCACCTCGGCAAGCAGCGGCAACAGGGCGCGCTCGAGCGTGCCGTGCGTGTCGCTGATCAGGCCGACCACGACCCGCTCGAGGTCACCGAGATCCATCCCGGTCTGGTGAACGGTCACAGGCTCCCTCCCCTGGCACCTGGCGAGCCTGCCGGCGGCGCCAGTAGGCGTGAATGGTGACGGCGGCGAGCACCGCGATCGAGGCGATGCCCAGCCAGTTTGCCCCCATGTCGTGGCCGGCCGCGCTGGTGGGCAGGCTCCAGTCGAACACGCGCCACAACAGATCCAGGCCGATCCCGGCGACCAGCGCGCAGGCAATCACGGCGGCGAGATACACCCCGATCAGTCGGTTGCCGAAATGCTTGCGGAGGATGCCGAGCGTGCCGATGTTGGTCGCCGGGCCGGCGAGCAGGAACACCAGCGCCGCCCCCGGCGACATGCCCGCCACCAGCAGCCCCGCCGCGATCGGGGTCGACGCGGTCGCGCAGACGTACATCGGGATGCCGATCACCGCCATCAGCAGGTAGCTGCCTACCAGCCCCCAGGCGTTGTCGAAAAAGCCCACCGGGATCAGCACCACCGCCGTGGCGGCGATCGCCAGGCCGAAGAGCATCCACGGCATGATGTCGATCAGCACCTGGCCAAAGGCATAGGCAAAGCCGCCGGAGAGGCGCTCCCGGGCAGTCGGGCCCGTCGGCGTGTCGTCCCCGCAGCAGGAGGCGGAGGTGTCGCTTTCCGGGGCGCAGCAGCTCGACGTCGCGGCGGGCGTCGGCGTGCTGTCACAGCAAGCGCTGTCCTTCTCCTCGCCGTAACAACCGTCGGCGGCCGCCGATTCGCATGTCTTGGCCGCGCTGGCCGGGATCGGGCCGGCCAGTCGTCCGCTGATCAGGCCGGTGACGATCGCGCTGATGATCGCCGCCAGCGGGCGGGCGATGGCATAGACCGGCCCCAGCAGGCCGTAGCTGACGCTGATCGAATCCGGCCCGGTCTCGGGCGTGGCGACCAGGAAGGCCATCGACGGCCCGCGCCCGGCGCCGGCATCTTTCAGTCCCAGCACCGCCGGCACCACCCCGCAGGAACAGAGCGGCAGAGGCGCCCCGATGAACGCGGCGCGGACGATTGCGCCGGTCGACTCACCCGAGAGGTACTTGGCGATGGCGAGTCGGTCGGAAAACGCCTTGATCAGGGCGGCGATCACCAGCCCCAGCAGCAGCCAGGGGGCGGCCTCCAGGGTCAGGAACCACAGCTCGTTGAACCATTGCGTCATCGCAGATCTCCTCGTGGGCCTTTCGGGGTTGGCGTGATCTCCCCGGCAAGTGATCCCCAAGTGTCGCACAAACGCGACAGGGTTCAGTCGCTTAGGCCCGGTCGACCAGGTTATTCGCCTGGGCTATTGGCCGAGCGCGTCGCGTACCGAGCGCCAGGCGCGCCGGCTGATGACCAGTGGCTCATCGATGTGATGGACGTGGCAACGGTGTTGGCCGTCGTGATGGCTCACCGAGTGGATCTGCGCGGCATTGACCAGGCTGTTGCGGTGCAGGCGCAGCAACTGGCCGTCGAAGCGCTCCTCGAGCTCGTTGAGACTCGGCTCGATCCACGCCTCACGGCGCCGGCCATCGGCCGGGTCGAGCAGGTAGAGGTGGGTCGCCTTGTCCTCGGCGATCGCTGCGACCAGGTGTTCGGGCCCCAGCCGCAGCTCCTCGCGACCCAGTCGCACGGTCAACGTCGGGCGGTCGGCCTGGTGGCAGCGATTGGGCCGGCCGGCGCGCTCGATCGCCGCACACAGGGCCGCCGGTTCGATCGGCTTGAGCAGGTACCCCGCCGGGGCGGTCTCGCTGGCGGGCAGGGCGTGATCGGCATGGGCCGTGGTGAAGACGATGGCTGGCGGCAGGTCGGCCTTGCGCAGATCGTGGGCGAGCTGGATGCCGTCCTCGCCGGGCATCTCGATATCGAGGAACACCAGGTCCGGCACCTGGCGCATGGCCGCACGCGCCTCGTCGGCGTTGCCGGCCTCGCCGATCACCTCGATGCCGCCCAACCGGCCGAGCAGGCGGCGCAGGCGGTCGCGGGCCAGCGGTTCGTCGTCGACGATCAGGGCGCGCATCATGCCGTTGTCTCCTCACGTACTCGTGGGATTACCAGCTTGACCCGGAACCGCCCGTCGACCGGCCCGGCGCGCAGCGAGGCCTCCTCGCCGAACATCAGGGCGAGTCGGTCGCGGATATTCGCCAGCGCCATGCCATTGCCCGGATTGCTGTGGCGTTTGTCGGGGCCGATCACCCGATCGTTCTCGATCACCACGCTGATCGACTGGCTTCCTGCCTGGCATTCGACCCGAATCGGGCCGGGCTCGGCCTGGCGCTCGACACTGTGGCGCACGGCGTTCTCCACCAGTGGCTGCAGGGTGAGTACCGGCAGCCGGGCCTCCGGCAGCGGTTCGGGCAGTTGCCAGTCGACCCGCAGGCGCTCGCCCAGCCGCCAGTGCTCTAGCTCGAGATAGCGGCGCGCCAGTTCGATTTCTTCTGCCAGCGTGCGGTTCGAGTCGGTGGCCAGCGCCGCGCGAAAGACATGCGAGAGATCCAGCACCGCCTGCTCGGCCGCCTCGGGCCGGTCGTGGACCAGCTCGGCGACGGTGTTGAGGCTGTTGAACAGGAAGTGCGGCCGGATACGCGCGTGCAGCGCCGACAGCCGCGCCTCGGCGGCGGCATTGATCTGGCGGGCATTTTCCAGGTGCAGCGAGAACATCCAGATGCCGATCAGCCCCACCAGCAGGGCGATGGCGAGGTTGTGCAGCAGGAATTCGCCGGCGCTCTCGTGCGGTCGCCAGCCGATCGAGTGCAGCGCCCCGAAGGCGGCCACGCTGGTCACGGCGGTGACGGTCAGCAACAGCACCACGACGATACCCAACAGCACCGCCAATGGCGCGCGATCCAGCCAGCGCCTTGTGGCGCAGAGCAGCGCCACGGTCACCAGCGCGATCCAGGTCACCAGCCACAACGTCGTGCCGAAGCGCGTCCAGCGTTCCGGTCCCACTCCCGGCACCAGGGTCAGCAATAGCGAGAGTGCTGCGCCCATCGCCAGCGTGATCAGGATTACCCGCGCGGTGCAGAACGCCGGCAGGGCGGCCGGCAGCAGCGCGCGGTCGTCGGCGCTGTCCCGGCGGGTCGGCCCCTGGTCTGGATTGGACGGTGATGGCTGCAAGCGGCGACTCCTTTCGCGTCGATGCGCGTGTCCTGCTCATCTTGCCTTAACCCGAATCGATCCGGCCAACCTTCCGATGGCAAGCGGTGGCTGCGATATACTCACGCCATTCCGAAACCGGCCCGGTGTGGCCGATTCGACGCGAAACCGCATTCCCCGAGGACAACCATGACCGATCGCGACGACAAGCCAGCCGCCAAGCTCTGGGGCGGCCGTTTCTCCGAGCCCACCGACGCCTTCGTCGAGGCCTTCACCGCCTCGATCGGCTTCGACCAGCGCCTCTACGACGAGGACATCACCGGTTCGATCGCCCATGCCCGCATGCTCGCCCGCGTTGGCGTGATCACCGAGGACGAGGCCAAGAAGATCGTCCGGGGGCTCGAGGACATCCGCGGCGAAATCGAGCGCGGCGACTTCGCCTGGTCGGTCGAGCTCGAGGACGTGCACATGAACATCGAGGCGCGCCTGATCGACCGCATCGGCGACGTCGGCAAGAAGCTGCACACCGGCCGTTCGCGCAACGATCAGGTCGCCACCGACATCCGGTTGTTCATGCGCCGCGCCGTCGACGCGATCATCAGCGAGGCCAACCGGCTGCGCCTCGGGCTGATCGATCTCGCCGAGGCCGAGGCCGAGACCGTCATGCCCGGTTTTACCCATCTGCAGGTCGCCCAGCCGGTGAGCTTCGGTCATCACATGCTCGCCTGGCACGCCATGCTCGAGCGCGACGTCGAGCGCCTGATCGACACCCGCAAGCGCATCAACATCTTGCCGCTGGGTTCGGCCGCGCTCGCCGGCACCTCCTACCCGCTCGACCGCGACTGGGTGGCCACCCAGCTGGGTTTCGACGGCATCAGCGAGAACTCGCTCGACGCGGTCTCCGATCGCGACTTCCAGA
>JAGXGL010000053.1 GCA_024636755.1 Guyparkeria sp.
GCACGAGCCGGCCGGCCAGGGGCCGGTGGGCCGCGCGATCCGCGACGACGAACTGGTCGTGATGAATCACTTCCAGACCGCCTTGTCGAGCGGGATCTGGCACGCGCAGGCCGTAGAGGCCGGCGTCGATGCCGTGGTGGCCTTCCCGATTCATCGGGGCGGCAAGATTATTGGCGCGATGGCCCTGTATGCCGAGGTCAGCAACTTCTTCGACGAGGCCATCTGCAACACGGTGGGGGAACTCGCCACCGACATTTCCTTCGCGCTGGACTACTTTGACCGGCTCGAGGACCTGGAGCGCGCCCGCGAGGCCGTCCAGGCCAGTCCCGCCGTCCTGTTCCGCTGGCTGCCCGAGAACGGCTGGCCGACGACGTTCGTGTCGAGCAACATCGAGCGTTGGGGCTATTCGGCCGAGCAATGGCAGCGCGACCGATTCAAATTCGCCGACATCATCCATCCCGACGACCAGGCCATGGTGGCCGCGGGCCTGGAGGAACAGGTGGCCAGCGGCGAGAGGCAGTACTACCAGGAGTATCGCGTACGCATGGCCGACGGTGAGTATCGCTGGGTGGAAGAGGTCACGCTGGTGCGATGTGATGCCCAGGGCGAGCCCCTGTGGTTCGACGGCGTGGTCACCGATATCCACGACCGCCACCAGATCGAGCAGCACGAGCGGCTGATGGCCAAGGTGATCGAGAACACCCGCGAAGGGGTGGTGATCACCGACCGCAACCAGAAGATTATCGAAGTCAATCCAGCCTTTACCGAGCTGACCGGCTACAGCGCCGAAGAAGTCATCGGCAAGACGCCCGACCTGCTCGCCTCGGGACAGCACGACCGCGATTTCTACGACCGCATGTGGCAGGCTCTGGAGCACGACGGCCACTGGCAGGGCGAGGTCTGGAACCGTCGGCGCAATGGCGAGATCTTCCCGGAAATTCTGAGCATCAGCACGGTCACCGACCGCGAGGGCAACATCACCCACTACGTCGGGTTGTTCGTCGACATAAGCCGAGAGAAGGAAAACGAGTCCAAGCTCGACTACCTCGCCCACCACGATGCGCTCACCGGCCTGCCCAATCGGCTGATGATGATGGCGCGCCTCGAGCAACTGGTCGATCTGGCGCGGCGCGAGGACAGCCTGCTGGCCGTGCTGATGGTCGACCTCGACCGCTTCAAGGACGTCAACGACTCGCTTGGCCATGCCGTCGGCGACCAGTTGCTGATCAAGGTCAGTGAACGGTTGCGCGACCGATTCGGCAAGACCGATACCATTGCCCGATTCGGTGGCGACGAGTTCGCCATGGCGATCACCGGCATCGATACCGCCACCGAGGTGGGCGATATCGCCAACGAGGTGATCAACGCCCTGGGCGAACCCTGGGAACTCAGCCAAGGGCAACAAGTCCGCGTGCTGGCCTCGGTCGGCATCTCGCTGTTCCCCGACAACGCCAGTTCGCCGCTAAGCCTGGTGCAGCAGGCGGACACGGCACTCTACCGGGCCAAGGACGAGGGTCGCGGCACATTCCGCTTCTTCTCCGACGGGATGACCGTCGCCGCCCGCGATCGCGTGGCACTCGAGCTGCAGCTGCGCCAGGCGATCGACAACGACGAACTGCGCCTGGTGTTCCAGCCGCAGACCCGCATCGACGACCAGGGGCTGCACGGGGCCGAGGTGCTGGTGCGCTGGCAGCACCCCATCGACGGGTTGATCTCGCCGGATCGCTTCATTCCGGTGGCCGAGACCACCGGCCTGATCTGGCCGCTGGGCGAATGGGTGCTGCGCGAGGCCTGCCGCCAGGGCAAGGCCTGGCTCGATGCCGGGCATGAGTTCGGCCGGCTGGCCGTCAATATCTCGCCACACCAACTGCGCCACGGCGAGATCCACGCACTCGTCAAACGCGTACTCGACGAGACAGGTTTTCCGGCCGAGCGCCTGGAACTGGAGCTGACCGAGAGCGCGATCGTGCGCCGCGAGTCCGAGGCCCGCGACCTGCTCGACCGGCTGCGGGCAATGGGCGTGCACGTGGCATTGGACGATTTCGGCACCGGCTACTCCTCGCTGGGCCAGCTGCGCGAGTTCGCCATCGACGTGCTCAAGATCGACAAGCGCTTCGTCGACATGATCGAGGAGCCCAGTGATCGCGGCCAGATCGCCCGGGTGATCATCGACCTCGGCCACACCCTTGGCCTCAAGGTGCTTGCCGAGGGCGTCGAGCACGATAGCCAGCGGGACTTCCTGCGCCAGTACCACTGCGACATCTACCAGGGCTTCCTGGAAAGCCAGCCGCTGCCGGCCGAGGCATTCGCCCAACGCTACCTCGAGCACAAAGCCCCCTGATGCAACGCAACAAGCTGCTATTCGCCACGGCCCTGACCCTTCTGCTGACATTGGGATTCGTCGCCACCAGCGTGATCGGCTACTTCGTCGCCGAGGATTCGCTGGAGAAACAAATCGCGGAGGAGACCCTACCGCTGACCAGCGACAACATCTTCTCCGAGATCGAGCGAGACCTGCTGCGATCGATCCTCATTTCCTCGCTGATGGCGCACGACACCTTTGTGCGCGACTGGGTGGTCGAGGGGGAAGAGGATCAGGAGGCGATCATCCGTTATCTCACGGAGATCCAGGAGAAATACGACACCACCACCGCCTTTTTCGTCAGCGAGGCCAGTCGGCGCTACTACCACCCCGACGGGGTCCTGAAGACGGTGTCGCGCGCGGACACGGCTGACATCTGGTATTTCCGCGTCCGGCAGATGAACGAGCCGTTCGAAATCAATATCGACCACGACACCGCCGCCCCCACCCGGCTGTCGATCTTCGTCAACTACCGGGTCGAGGACGAGTCGGGCGACTACATCGGCGCCACCGGCATCGGACTGGCCGTCGAGACCGTCGCCGGGCTGATCGAAAGCTACCAGCGCCGCTACGGCCGCTCGATCTATTTCATGGATCGCGAGGGCGAGATCACCCTGCGCGGCTCCGGCTACCACGGCCCGCTGCGCATTCAGGCCCAGCCGGGACTGGCCCGCCACGCCACCCGCATCCTCACCAGTCCCAGTACGGAATTCGCCTACGAGCGCCCCGAAGGCGGCACGGTCTACGTCAACACCCGACTGATTCCCGAACTCGACTGGTTCCTGGTGGTGGAGCAACGCGAATCGGCCGCCAATGCCCGATTGCTCAACACCCTGATCGCTAACGTCCTGCTGGCGCTGGGCGTCACCGTCCTGGTGCTGCTGACCGGCGGTTGGACCCTGCGCAACTATCAACGGCGACTGGAAACCATGGCCACCACCGACCGTCTTACCGGGGCGGGCAACCGGGAGGCCATGGAGGTGCTGTTCGAACACGCGCAACGGCTTGGACGCCGCCTTGACCAGCCGGTCTCGATCATCAACCTGGACCTCGACCACTTCAAGACGATCAACGACCGCCACGGCCACCAGGCGGGCGACCGGGTCCTGCGTGAGCTGGTGGACACCGTGTCCTCGCAGATCCGGGAGGTCGATACGCTCTGTCGCTGGGGCGGTGACGAGTTCCTGATATTACTGCAGGACACGGATGCCGAAGCGGCACGTCTTACCGCCGAACGCATCCGCGAGGCGGTTGCCCGGCGCAATCGCCTGCCCGAGAGCGAGGAGGCGTTGACCGTCAGCCAGGGCGTGGCGCAGTGCCGTGCCGGCGAGTCCCTCGACAGCCTGATCAACCGCGCCGATCAGGCGCTGTACCAGGCCAAGCGCGATGGCCGCAACCGGGTTGCCGTCGCCGAATCGACGGCCCCTTAGCGATCCGAGGCGGACGCCTGGCCTTCGCGGGCGGATCGTTCAACGCGTTGGGGGCAGCGGACGCATCGCCGCGGCGATGGGACGCTTCAAAAAATGCCCGTCATGTCGAAGCCTGACGGCGTCAGTCGGTCAGGCATCGCGGGCCATCAACGTTCCTGGATCGAACGGACCTGTTTGTCGCGGTACATGTCGGCATCTGCCGAGCACATCAGGGCCTCCGTCATGCGGCCGTCCTCGGGGCAGCAGGCCATCCCGATCGAGACACTGACCCGAGCCTCGCCCTCGTCCAGCACGTATGGCCGCCCGATCTCCTCGCGCAGTTTGCCGGCCACCACGCGTGCCTCGGACCGACCGGCGTGGCTGATCATCACCACGAACTCGTCACCGGACAGGCGCGCCACGCTGTCGGCGTCTCGCACCTGCTGCTCGAGCCGCTCGGCCACTTGCCGCAAGAGTTGATCCCCGGCGGCGTGACCGAGGGTGTCGTTGATCGCCTTGAAGCCGTTGAGATCGAGATACAGCAGGCAGAACCCGTTGCCGCCGTAACGATGGAACTCGTTGGCTGCCAGCCCCAACCGGTCGCGGAACAAGCGCCGGTTGGGCAATTGGGTCAGGGGGTCGTGGGTGGCCATCCATTCAAGCGCGTTCTCCGCCTGCTTGCGTGCCGTGATGTCGATGATCAGGATCAACACGCTGCTTTCTGCCAGTGGCGAGCAGCGGCCCTCGTAATAATGGGGAACGCCGTCGAAATCGAGCTGATATTGATAGGTTTGCACCGTGCCTTGCGCCAGGGTGCGGTCGATGACCGACTGGGTCAGCTCGGCCAGGGCTGGAGGCATTACCTCTCCGACCGTCTGCCCCAGAAACACCTCGGGTTCTTCCAACAAGGGGATGCCTTCACCCGGCTCGAAATCGAGAATGCGGCCCTCGGCATTCATGGTGAACAGCAGATCGGGCATGGCCTCGATGATCGCGGCATTGCGGCGATGACTTTCGGCCAGACGGCGCTCGCTCTCCGCCGCCTGCTCCAGCGCCGAGGCACGCCGCGCGAACAACCAGCCGACCAGCAACAGCAGCAACCCCGACACCGTGGCCCAGATCAGCAGGCGCCAGTAATGATCGTTGGCGTTGGCGGCCAGCTGGGTCTGGAGCAGCGCGAGATCCTCGGCGGCAACCACATTCAGGGGCCACCCTTCGGGCTGGGCGAGCGCGTACTGATAGTCATGGCCATCCGCGCGACCGTGAAAGCGCCCGACGGTCGGCGGTGTGCCGTCGCTGGCCTGGAACCACTCGGCCAGTGATCTCGACGGCAGGCCACCCTCGGCCAGGTTGAGTAACAAATGTCCCTCCCGGTGGGCCACCAGCGACATGAGACGCTGGCGGGCCGTCACCCGATCGAGCAGCGCGGCCAGGGCAGCGAGGTCCACATACGCCACCAGCACGCCGCGGAAGGCCCCCGATTCGTCACGGAGCGCCCGACTCATCGCCATCAGGCGGGTACCGCCAGCGCCTATCGGCCGGGAAAGAAAGGTTTTTCCCGCCGCCTGCCGACCAGCCGACTCGAGGTGTACGCGGAAAAAGGACTCCTGCGCCGGGTCGATGCTCAGATCATCCGCGCGGCGGCGCGTGGCCAGCCGCTCCCCGGTCTTGTCCAACCACCACAGGTCACGCACCAGCGCGTTGGCATCGAGGGAGGATTCCATCGTCCGGGCCTGCTGCGAGGCGGGCTCGTCCAATCGCTGAACGAGGCGTTCTCGAATCACCCGCAGGTCACGATCGATGGCATCGAGTTCGCTGTCGATCAGGGTCGACTGCATCAGCGCCACCAGCCCCGTGCGCTGCTCGACCTGCTCGTTGGCATGATCTTCGTAGCGTTCGATTGCCTGCAGGCTCGACCACGTCAAGACCGCGAGAATCAGCCCCCAGATGGCCAACAGCAGCAACCCGACCCGATGGGCAGGCCACGCGACCCGACGCGACGGTTCGCCAGTCGGCGCATGCGCACCGGCCTCGCCGTGGCGTGCGGACGAGGTGCTCATCCGTCGGGTTCCAGCAGTCGCACCCGCGCGGCCCCACCCGGGCGATCGATGGTGAATTCGACCTCGCAATACTCGGGTTCGTCATTCATCGGGGTGGGATCGTTGTTGCAGGCGCAGCCGGCCACCACGCTGGTATAAAAGAGCCCCGCATGGATGCGCAGCTGATCGCTATCGAAGGCGCTGCCGATCACCATCACCGACAGGTCATCGCCCTTGGCGACGCTGCCGTGGGCCATGCCCTGCTGCAACGGCAGGTCGTCCGCGGGCAGGGCCGCGAGCTCGGCCTTGAAGATCGCCTCCAGCTCACCCGGATTGCCCGGCTCGGCGCGGGCGGTTTGCGGCAGGTACAAC
>JAGXGL010000054.1 GCA_024636755.1 Guyparkeria sp.
GAACTGGTCAAGCGCTCGCTGGTGCTCAAGGTCGTCGCCGCCTGGGTGATCACCGTGCCGGCCGCCGCGCTGCTGGCCGCGATGTTCTTTTTCGTGATCCGCGGCATCTTCGCCGGCGGGTGATCGCCAGCGCTGGCCAAGGAGCCTAGAATCCCTCCATGCCAGCGCACCCGACCGACCTGACCCTACGCGACACGCTCGACGCCGCCCTGCCCGCCTGGCAACGCGCCGGCCATCGCCTGCCGGTACTGCTCGCCGGCTCGCGCGACTGGGCACTGACCGCAGCAAAGGCGCTGGTCAATGCAGATACGCTCTGGGTGGGCCCCGATGCCCCGCCAACAATCCACTCGCTCGGCTTTCGCCGCACCCGCGAATCACTGGGCGGGGAATACGACCGGGTGGTATTCAACGCCCTGTCGGGGTTCGACCCCGATGCCCTCGGTGCGGTCGCCGGCCTGCCCCGTGCCGGCGGCTGCCTGATCCTGCTCGTCCCACCGCTGGCCGACTGGCCCGACCGGGAGGACCCGGAACTGGCCCGGATCACGCCCTACCCGTTCACCCCGGCGGATGCCGGCTCGGCCTACGTCCGTCGCCTGATTCGCCTCTTGGCCGAACAGCCCGTGTTGTGGAGTGTGACGGAGGGCCAGCCGCTACCACCGGCACCGTTTCCCGCCTTGCATGCCGGCAAGCCGCCACTCGCCGCCGCGCCCTGCCGCACGCCCGAGCAGGCCGAAGCGGTCGAGCGCATCCTTGCCGTGGCCAACGGCCGCCCGCGCCGACCGTTGGTGCTGCGCTCGCACCGGGGACGCGGCAAGAGCTCGGCACTGGGCATTGCCGCGGCTCACGCCCTGCAGATGGGCTTGGGCGACGTGCTGGTCACCGCGCCACGGCGCGCGGCAATCGAGCCGGTGTTCGCGCGCGCCGCCGAGGTCGTCGGGACCGAAACCGATGCCGATGGCACGCTGCGTCTCGGCGCCCACAGCCTGCGGTTCGTACCGCCAGATGTACTAATCGAGCAGCGCCCATCGGGACGCCTGTTGCTGGTCGACGAGGCGGCGGCCCTGCCCGCCGGCCTGCTCGAGGACCTGTTCGCGAGCCACTCGCGCTGCGTGTTCGCCACCACCGAGCACGGTTACGAAGGCAGCGGCCGCGGCTTCGCGCTGCGGTTCCTGCCCCGTCTCGAGGAGCAGGCGGTCTCGGTGCATCACCAGCGGCTCATTACGCCGATACGCTGGGCGGCGGACGACCCGCTCGAGACCCTGATCGACCGGCTGCTGCTTCTCGATGCCGAGCCGGCCGACCTGCCGGCGGAGGGCCCCCTCGCCCCCGGCCCGCCGCGACAGCTGGATCGCGACGCACTGGCCGCCGACGAGCCTCGGCTCGTCGAGCTGTTCGGCCTGCTGGTCAGCGCCCATTACCGCACCACGCCGCGCGATCTACGCCAGTTGCTCGAGGCACCCGGCACCCACCTGTGGGCAATCCAGGCAGACGACCGAATCCTGGCGACCGCCGTGGTACAGGACGAAGGCAACCTGCCCGAATCGCTTGCCGAGGCGGTATTCGCCGGCGAACGCCGCCTGCATGGCCACCTGCTGCCGCAGACCCTCGCGGCACACGCCGGCGAGGCCGACTGGCCAACGCTGTCCGGCCGACGGATCCAGCGAATTGCCGTCCATCCGGCGGCCCGTCGGCGCGGTCTCGGCCGGCGGCTGGTGGCAGCCATCGCCGAGACGGCCCGTGCCGACGGCCTTGATTTCCTCGGCGTGAGTTTCGGCGCACAGGATGACCTGGTCGACTTCTGGTGGGCCTGCAATCTCGTCGGCCTGCATCTCGGCCAGCACCGCGACCCGGCCTCGGGGCAGGAGGCGATGGTCATGGCATTGGGGTTGTCACCGGCGGGACAGGAAGCGGTCACACATACCACGCGTCGTCTGGTCGGAACCGTGGCAGACCGTGCTGCCGGGCCCTTGCGCCACACCCACCCCGCCCGACTGTCGGGGCTGCTGGCGAGCACGCCGCCGGCTGACATGCCCACCCTCGATGACGTCGAACGCCGGCAGATCGAAGCCTGCGCCTACCGTCGTCATCACTTGGATGCCGCGCTTGGGCCACTGCGCCGCTTCCTGCCGACGGCGCTCGGCCATCCCGCGGTGATCGAGGCCCTCGCTTCGGATGATCGCGCTCTGCTGACTGCTCGCTTCCTGCAGCTCCACGAGGACACGGCAGTGGCCACCCGATTCGGGCTGACCGGACGCCGGGCAGTCGATGAGGCATGCCGGAGGATGCTGGGAAAGATCCTCGAGGTACTGGCAGGCTAGAGTGGGAATAGCGCGCTATGCTTGACGCCGACGACGCACCAATCCGGCGCGACGAATCCAAGGCACCATTCCATCGATGCAGACAGGGACATCACTGCTATGAAAGTCGCTTTCTTCCATACCAAGCCCTACGATCGCGAGGCCTTCGAGGCCGAGCGGAAAGGGCATGAGATCGACTACTTCGACCAGCGCCTGAGCGAAGAAACCGTCCATCTGGCCCAGGGCTATCCGGCCGTCTGCGTCTTCGCCAACGACATCCTCAATGCCCGGGTGATCCACGCCCTGGTCGAGGGCGGTACCGAGGTGCTCGCCCTGCGCTGTGCCGGCTGCAATCACGTCGATTTCGACGCGGTCGCCGAGACCGGCCTGCGCGTGGTAAACGTGCCCGCCTACTCGCCCAACGCGGTAGCCGAACACGCCGTGGCGCTCATGCAGGCCGTCAACCGGCACCTGCCGCGCGCCGTCTCGCAGGTCCGCATGGGCAACTACGCCCTGCACGGGCTGGTCGGCATGGACGTGGTCGACAAGACGGTGGGCGTGGTCGGCACCGGGCGCATCGGCACGGTGTTCGCGCGCATCCTCAAGCAGGGCTTCGGCGCCAAGGTCATCGCCCACGACCCCTATCCCAACGACGAATGTCTTGCGATGGGCATCGACTACGTCTCGCTGGAGGACCTGCTTACGCGCTCGGACATCATCAGCCTGCACTGCCCGCTGACCGAGGACAGCCACCATCTCATCGACGCGGCGGCCGTCGCACAACTCAAACCGGGTGTGCTGATCGTCAACACCAGCCGCGGTGCGGTCATCGACACGCAGGCGGCCATCGACGGGCTGAAATCCGGGCAGATCGGCGGACTCGGCATCGATGTCTACGAGAACGAGGGGCCTCTGTTCTGGGAGGATCGCAGCGACGAGCCGCTCACCGATGACCAGTTCGCCCGGCTACTCGGGTTCGGCAACGTGGTGATCACCGGGCACCAGGCCTTCCTCACGCGCGAGGCGCTGGACCAGATCGCGAAGCAGACCCTGGAGAACCTCACCTGCATCGAGACCGGCACGGCCTGCGAGCGCGAGATCACCCCGACCGACGAACAGGCCGACTGACCCGTAATGGCCGGAACGCTACAATCACCCGCTGTTTCTTGCCCGCCTACTTCTCGGCAGCGCCCATGGACCTGATCTCTCCCCTTCAACTCACCGCCCTCAACCCCGTTGGCCAGGGGGCGCAGAAGCTCGTCTTCCGCCACCCCGACGACCCACGCGTGCTGGTCAAGGTGGTCAACCCGCGCTTTATCGAGCGCCGGGACAAGCGCGACCGCTTCTACCAAAAGCGCCGTCGCATCGGGCATCACCGGGCGTTTGCCCGCGAGATGATCGAGCACCTCGCCTCGCGGGCGCTGGCACCCGGTCGACTCGCGCCCTACCCGCAACATCCTCGGCGTGATCGACACGGACATGGGGGCGGACCTGTTGGTGGAAGCGGTACTGGATGAGAACGGCGAGCTGGCGCCCACCCTGCACGACCTAGTCGAGGGCGGCCGTTTCGGACCGCACGAACAACGGGCGCTGGAGCGATTCGCCGACTGGGCGCTGGCATCGAACGTGTTGATCAATGACCTGTCGCCGGACAACCTCGCCTGGCACCCGTCGGGACACTTCGTCATGATCGACGGCCTGGGCGATCGCGCCGGCATCCCGATCCGCGCGGTCAGCCCCTGGCTCAACCGTGTCTACAAGCGCAAGAAGATCCGCCACCTCCTCGCGGAGATCGGCATGGGAAAAGACTCGGGACGCTCCCGGAAACCCATCGCGATCGCCGTGGCGATCATCCTGGCGTTGCTCGGCCTGCTTGCCGCCCAGATGGAATTGTTGCTCGACTAAGCCAGTCGGCCGCGACAGACATCGAGCGTGTTTGAGGCTACTCTTTCCAGAAAAACAAGGAGGACAGCATGCGCCCCGAAACCATCGCCCTGCACGCCGGCTACGAACCGGACGACCAGCACGCCGTCGCCGTGCCGATCCACCAGACCACGTCGTACAGCTTCGACAACGCCCAGCACGCGGCCGACCTGTTCGACCTCAAGGTCCAGGGGAATATCTACTCGCGGATGATGAACCCCACCTGCGGGGTCCTCGAGGCGCGCATGGCGGCACTCGACGGCGGCATCGGGGCCTTGGCCACGGCCACCGGCATGGCCGCGATCACCTACACGATCCAGACCATCGCCCAGGCCGGCGACAACATCATCTCGATCAGCGAGCTCTACGGCGGCACCTACAACCTGTTCGCCCACACCCTGCCCCGCCAAGACATCGAGGTGCGGATGCAGGACAAGGACGACTTTGCCGGCATCGAGGCGGCGATCGACGAACGCACACGCGCGATCTACTGCGAGTCGATCGGCAATCCCTCGGGCAGCGTCGCCGACATCGAGCGACTGGCCGACATCGCCCATCGCAACGGCCTGCCGCTGATGGTCGACAACACCGTCGGCACGCCCTTTCTCCTCAAGCCGATCGATTACGGCGCCGACATCGTCATCCACTCGGCGACCAAGTACATCGGCGGGCATGGCACCACCCTCGGCGGCGTAATCGTCGACTCGGGCAACTTCGACTGGGCCGCGCACCCGGAGCGCTTCTCGCTGCTGATCGAGCCCGATCCCTCCTACCACGGCGTGAGTTACACCAACGACGTCGGTCAGGCGGCCTTTATCACCCGCGCCCGCGTGGTGCCGATGCGCAATACCGGCGCCGCCCTGTCGGCCCAGTCCGCCTGGAACCTGCTGCAAGGGCTGGAGACGCTCTCGCTGCGCATGGATCGAGTCTGCGAGAACACCCAGGAGATCGCCGAATTCCTCGAGGAGCATCCGCAAGTCAGCTGGGTGCAGTACGCCGGGCTACCCGAGCACAAGGACCACCGCTTGGCGCAGAAATACATGGACGGCCGGGCCTCGGGCATCCTCAGCTTCGGGCTCAAGGGCGGCCGCGAGGCGGGTGTGCGCTTCTACGACGCGCTCAACCTGATCCTGCGGCTGGTCAATATTGGCGATGCCAAGAGCTGCGCGGCCATCCCCGCCTCGACCACCCACCGTCAGCTCAACGACGAGGAGCTGCGCGCCGCGGGCGTGCCGCCGGACATGGTGCGCCTGTCGATCGGCATCGAGCACGTGGA
>JAGXGL010000055.1 GCA_024636755.1 Guyparkeria sp.
TCACGGCGGCAGTCCGGGCACAGGCCGTCGGGATCGACGGTATCGAGGCGGCAGAGATGACAGGGCGCGTCCAGCCAGCGCCGCCGTCGCGAGGGCATCCATTCCATGCTAATCTGCATCCCATACGCATATTTAGAGGTCGTTTCATCATGAACCACGATGCTTCCGCCCAGTCACTCAATTCGAAGGATGAACACGTCCCGACCCGCATCTCCGGCAAGTCCGCCCGACGGGCCGCCACGTGGTTCAACTGGGGCAACATCATCGCGATGATCGTGCCGTTGCCGCTGGCGATCTTCTGGTTCGGCCTGTCCATGCTGGTCTACGCGCTGAACAAGCACCACCCCAACCCCAAGGTGGGCCACTACACCCAATGGGCCGCCTATCGATTCTACGGCGTGGCCGGCAGCGCCATGGTGATCGCCGTGTTCGCCCCGCCCAGCCTGACCTTTTACCTGGTCCTCTGGGCGATCGCCTCGGTGATCCTGATTCCCTGGTCGCTTTACGACCTCTACCGGATCAAGCAAGATACTTGGGAAGATTCCTTCACCGAACCACCCGAATCGTTCGAGGATAACTGATTCCCATGACCCGCCCGCGCTGGAGCAAACAACAAGCTCTCGACCTGTTCGCCAAGCCCTTCAACGACCTGCTTTTTCAGGCCCAGACGGTGCACCGCGAGCACTTCGACCCTAACGCGGTCCAGGTCAGCACCCTGCTCTCGATCAAGACCGGCGCCTGCCCGGAAGACTGCAAGTACTGCTCGCAGAGCGCCCGCAATGACACGGGGCTCGAGCGCGAACGCCTACTGCCGCTCGACGAGGTGCGTACCGCCGCCCGCCGGGCGCGCGACAAGGGCGCCTCGCGCTTTTGCATGGGCGCGGCCTGGCGCAACCCCACCGACACCCAGCTCGAGCGCGTCATCGACATGGTGCGTGTGGTCAAGGAGACCGGCATGGAGGCCTGCGTCACGCTCGGCATGCTCAAGCCGCAGCAGGCCACCCGTCTCAAGGAAGCCGGTCTCGACTACTACAACCACAACATCGACACCTCGGCCGAGTTCTACGACCAGGTGATCACCACCCGCTCGATCGACGACCGCCTCGAGACGCTCGATCACGTGCGCGAGGCGGGCATCAACGTCTGCTCCGGCGGCATCCTCGGCATGGGCGAATCGCGCGAGGATCGCGCCTCGTTTTTGACCACGCTGGCCAACCTCGAACGCGCGCCGGAATCCGTGCCGCTGAACATGCTGGTGCGCATCCCCGGCACACCGATGGCCGACGTCCCGGCACTCGACCCGATCGAGTTCATCCGCACCATCGCCGTCGCCCGCGTCCTGATGCCGAGCTCGCACGTGCGCCTGTCCGCCGGCCGCGAGGGCCTGAGCGAGGCAATCCAGGCCTGGTGCTTCTTCGCCGGTGCCAACAGCATCTTCTACGGCGAGAAGCTCCTGACCACCGAGAACGCCGATGCGGCGGCCGACGAAGCCATGTTCGAGAAACTCGGCCTGACCCCGCTGATCCCGGACGGCTGCCAGCTCGACGAGCCGGCCGACAGCAAGCCGGCGTCCGTCTCGGCCTGATTGGCAACGCGACGACGGCAACCACGGGCCGCGACTGACCACCCGGTCGGCCGCGGCCCGTTTCGTTTGGCACCCCATCAACTGAACCCCCATTGTGGGAGGCGGGCGCCGTAGGAGCGGCTTTAGCCGCGATGGGATCGGGTGGCGCCTCAGCATGTCGCGGCTAAGGCCGCTCCTACAGCCACCGTGGGCCGTTATTCGTCACCCCGGTCGACGGCGACCTCCACCTCGTCCGGCGCCAGACAAACCCGGTCATCGCAGGCCTGCAGATCGACGCGCAGGCGCGTCGGCATCTCGCCAATCACGGGCACCCGCAACTCGAGCACCCCCTCAAAGACATCGATCGCCGAGCGAGCGAACTCGGCGCGAAACGGCTTGCCAGGCGGGTAGTCGATCGGTCCGATCTCGCCATCCAGCGCCGTGATCCGCGTCGGCACCAGGAAGTCCTCGCTGGCCGGGTTGGCATTGATGTGAAAGCCCTCGTCGATGGCGAGGCGCACCCCAATGGCCGCACCGCACTCGATCATGCGCGCCTCGACGTCGACGTGATCGCGCGTCTCGCCCGGCCCGCCGGTGGTCTCGGTCGCCTCGGACAGTCGCGCCGCCTCGCGCGTCACCACCTCGGCGCGTGACGGCCGGGCCAGTGCCCCAACCAGAAAGCCCCAGTCGGCCGGCGCGGCATCCACCTCGGCGGCGAACCCCGCCAGCGCGCGCACGGCCCGCTCCTGGCGCGCCGCATCGTCAAGCAACACGCCCAGATCGAGCAGGAACACCACCGCCTGCGAATGCCCCGACGGCGAGGCATCGTCACCCACCAGCGGCGGCGAGAGCGGCAACCCGCCGCCCGATTGCGGCGGGCGTTCGTGCAGTCGCCCCGACTCGTCGAGATAATCGCGCTCGATGGTCGCGGCGATTCGCTGCGCGCGGAACAGCCAGCGGATGTCGTGACTTGACCCGTACAACGCCAGCATCAAGCGACCGGCGGCCGCGTGATCGGAAAGGAACGCCTCGCCGGAGACCCCGCCTGCGTAGGCCTGTCGATACAAGTGCTGCGCGTCGGCATCCCAGAGCGTCGTCCAGAGCCAGTCACCCACCGCCAACGCCTGCTCGTGCCAGTCGCCCCGATCGAGTGGCTGGGCGGCCGCCAACAGCCCCAGGCCGGTCAGGGCGTTGAACTCGGCGACCCGCTTGCGATCGCGCTGCGGCAGACCGCGCGCCTGGCGCGCCTCGAGCAGGGCCGCGTAATCCGCCTCGAATCCGGCGACCGACTCGGCCAGCTCGCCGCCCTCGAACGCCCCGTACGCCCGGCCCACGGCCAGGTTCACCGCGCCGCCCTCGGGCAACTCGTGATCGATCCGGCTTTCCGGCAAGGCAGCCAACTGATGCCAATCGAGGAATGCCTCGGCGTCCTCGCCCAACACCGCGCGGATCTCGTCGGCGGTAAAGACGTAGCTCTTGCCCTCGATACCATCGAGTTCGGCGTTCTCCGCGGTGAAATAGCCACCCTCATCCGCCCGTAGCCGACGCTTGAGATACGCCACGCTGCGCTCGGCGACATCGCCGAACCAGTCCTCGTCCAGCCGCTGCCCGGTCCGGGCGTAGTGGCCGATCAGCTGGGCGTTGTCGATCAGCATCTTCTCGAAATGCGGAATCGCCCACTCGGGATCGACGGTGTAGCGGTGGAACCCGCCGCCGACGTGATCGAACAGCGCGCCGATGCTCATCGCCACCAGCGTCTGGCGCAGCATCTGTTCGGCCGTTGCGGCCTGTTCCTCGTCATCGAGCGCCGAGATCAGCAACGCCAGCCGCGGTGACTGCGGGAAACGGCTCGACTGACCCGGCGGCGCGAAGCCACCCACCAGCGCATCGAACTGGCCTTCCAGCGCCTCGATGGCACGCGCCTGCCAGCCGGCCGGGTCGATGCGCTCCGGCGCCAGGCTGGCGTCCGCCCCCGCCCGCAACGCCTCGGCCGTCTGTGCGGCCCGCTCGAGCAGCGGCTCGCGATTCGCCCGCCATTGGTCGGACAGGCGCTCGAGGATCTGCGGGAAGCTCTCGCGACCGGGCAACGGCTCGGGCGGGAAGTAGCTGCCGGCGAAGAACGGCTCGAGCTCCGGCGTGAGAAAGACGTTGTTGGGCCAGCCGCCGCCCTCGCCCAGCGCCCGCGTGGCGGCCATCAGCACGCGGTCGAGGTCGGGGCGCTGCTCGCGGTCGATCTTGATGTTGATGAAGCCTTCGTTCATCGCCGCGGCGATCTCGGGGTCCTCGTAGAGCTCGCGCTTGGCGACGTGGCACCAGTAGCAGGTGGAATAGCCCACCGAGACGAAGATCGGCTTGTCCTGCTCGCGGGCCAGCCGCAGCGCCTCTTCATTCCAGGGATACCAATCCACCGGGTTGTCGGCATGGTCGCGCAGGTAATCCGAGGCGGTCTCCGCCAGCCGATTCTCAGCAGACGCCACACCGCCCGCCATGAATCCCAGCAAGACCAGCGGCAGCAAAAGCGTGGGTATTCGACTCATGAGATCAACTCTTTCGAGAGTAGAGTCCGAGAATGGCACAGGCCGGGGCGTAATGCGGCATCGGGCAAGCGGACCGTGCAGTGCTAGGCTTGCCTCTGTCCCAACGATGCAGGAAACCAAATGTTCGAAGCCGCCGAACTGGGCCGCCGCCTCTCCAAGGCCGACTTCAAGGACGCCGAGCCGTCCTTGCGCCTGCAGCTGCTCGACGCCCAGCGCCGGGCGCGGGCCGCCAACCTGCCGGTGCTGCTGCTGATCAACGGCGTGGCCGGTGCCGGCAAGGGCGAGCTGATCAACCACCTGCTCGAGTGGCTGGACTCGCGCGGCGTGCAGACGCACGTCTTTTGGGACGAGACCGACGAGGAAAAGCAGCGCCCGCGCTGGTGGCGCTACTGGCGGGTGATGCCGGCGGGCGGCGAGATCGGCGTGCTGTTCGGTGGCTGGTATCAGCACCTGATCGAGGATGCCCAGCACGGCCGCCTGGAGGAAGACGGCGTCAGCGGCGAGCTCGAGCGCATCCGCGAGACCGAGCACATGCTGATCAACGGCGGCGTGCTGCTGGTGAAGTTCTGGTTTCACCTGCCGGCGCGTGAGCAGGCCCGCCGGGTCAAGGAACGCCGCAAGGATCCCGCCAGCCACTGGCACATGGCGCCGGAAACGGCCAAGGAGGCCAACCACTACGACCAGTTCATCGACATCGCCGCCCGCGTGGTGCGCGAGACGGACACCGGCGAGGCGCCGTGGTTCTTGATCGAGGCCACCGACCCGCACTTCCGCGATCTGACCGCCGGCAAGACCCTGCTGCGCGCCATCGACACCCGCCTGGCCAATGGGGCCGGGGAAAACCCCATCAAGGTCTCGCACTCGCCGGCCCTACCCGAGGCCGACAGCGCCCGGCGCACCATCGTCGACCACGTCCCCGACGACCTCGTGCTGGACAAGGCCGACTACAAGCAACGCAAGGAGTCACTCGACGCCCAACTCAACCGGTTGGGATGGCAGGGATTCGAGGCGCGCCGGCCGGTGGTCGCCCTGTTCGAGGGCTGGGACGCCGCCGGCAAGGGCGGCGCCATCCGCCGGCTCACCGAGGCGCTCGACGCCCGGCTCTACCGCGTGATCCCCATCGCCGCACCCACGGACGAGGAAGACGGCCACCACTACCTGTGGCGCTTCTGGCGACACGTGCCGCGCGACGGTTACTGGAGCATCTTCGACCGATCCTGGTACGGCCGGGTGCTGGTTGAACGGGTCGAGGGGCTCGCCCCCCAGCCCGACTGGGCCCGCGCCTACCACGAGATCAACACCTTCGAGGAACAGCTCGCCGACCACGGCGTCATCCTGCTCAAGTTCTGGCTCAACATCACGCCCGAGGAGCAGCTAAAACGTTTCGAGGCCCGCCAGCAGACCCCCTACAAGCAGCACAAGATCACCGCCGACGATTGGCGCAATCGGGAAAAATGGGACGACTACAAGGCCGCGATCAACGAGATGGTGATCCGCACCTCCACCGAGTACGCGCCGTGGCACATCATCCCGGCCAACGACAAGCGCTATGCGCGGATCGAGGTGATGCGGATCGCGGCGCAAGCCGTAGA
Source organism: Guyparkeria sp. (assembly GCA_024636755.1). Classification (GTDB taxonomy): domain Bacteria; phylum Pseudomonadota; class Gammaproteobacteria; order Halothiobacillales; family Halothiobacillaceae; genus Guyparkeria. The sequence continues at coordinate 5,694 of JAGXGL010000055.1, forward strand.
GAACTCGTTGCACGGGGCGAAGGACAAGAAGTAACCCCGCCCCTGGCGCCAACGGTCAACGACACCGCCCGTTTGCGTCGGTCACTGCATCGCTTCCTGGATCTTGCGCTCCATTTCAGGGGTGATCTCGGTGGAACGGGGGGGCAGGTCCACCTCGCCTCGCTCGCCATTTTGATCGATATCTTCCAGGAGCCGCTTCATCAGCTCGATTTCGCGCACCTGCGCCGCGATGATTTCGTCGGCCAGCTCGCGAACGCGCGGATCGCTGATGCTTGCCTTGCGCGAGCTGTTGATGGCAATCGAGTGGTGGGGAATCATGGACTTCATGTACTCGGTATCCCCGACCACCGCTTGGCCCCTATTCGTGAACAGCAGTGCCACGGCCAACAATGCGGCCACAACGACCACCGCCACCTTGAGCTTCACGCCTTTGTACATCGGCCACATGAAGGCCAGCATCACGACGGCCATGACGCAGCCCATCAGCAAGGAGGCAATCAGGCGGTTCGTGCTGAA
>JAGXGL010000056.1 GCA_024636755.1 Guyparkeria sp.
GAGGCACAGGCGCGTGGTCTCGTGCTTGCCCGTGCCGAAGGCGAGTCCCGGGTCGAGCCGGATCGGCAGGCGGTCATCCGTTGCCGAGCTTTCCTCCCAGGCCGGCTCGATCACCAGCCGCTCACCGATCGGCATGGCGGCGAAGTCGGCCTGCGTGCGGCGTACCCAGTCATCCTCGTCGAACACCGAGTGACCCAGTCGATCGAGCAGGGCGGGGCGCAGCAGCCCGTGCAACGTGCCGACGATAGTGGCCGGCGAAACGTCCCCCTCGAACAGGCCGACCACGCGGGTCTCGGCCCACAACGGCGACTCGCCCGGTTGTGGTTCGAGCACCGGCTCGTCACCGAGCTCCTCCAGGGTGACTGACAGCGCGCCGGCGGCCAGCAGGCCATCCTCGACCGCCTCGACGTTGTCGCGAGGCACCTCCAGCCAGAGGTGCTGCCATTCGTCGGCCATCAGGAAATCCCGAGGCGCTTGTGCAGGAAGTGGATGTCCATGCCGCCGGCGATGAAGTTCGCGTCCATCATCAGCTCGCGGTGCAGCGGGATGTTGGTCTTGATGCCGTCAATCAGCATTTCCTCGAGCGCGCCGTGCATGCGACGGATGGCTGCCTCGCGATCACCGGCGTGGGTGATCAGCTTGCCGATCATCGAGTCGTAGAACGGCGGCACCGAGTAGCCGTTGTAGATGTGCGAGTCGACCCGCACGCCCAGACCGCCCGGGAAGTGCAGGTTGGTGATCTTGCCGGGGCTGGGGGCGAAGGTGGCCGGGTCCTCGGCATTGATGCGGCACTCGACCGCGTGACCACGGAATTCCACCTGGTCCTGCGTCAGTTGCAATGGCACGCCCGCGGCGATCGCCAATTGCTCCTTGACCAGATCGATGCCGGTGACCATCTCGGTGACCGGGTGCTCGACCTGCAGGCGGGTGTTCATCTCAATGAAGTAGAACTCGCCGTTCTCGTAGAGGAATTCGAAGGTGCCCGCGCCGCGGTAGTTCATGCGCTTGCAGGCCGCGACGCAGACCGCGCCGATCTCGGCGCGTTGCTCGGCAGTAATGCCGGGCGCCGGGGCTTCCTCGATCACCTTCTGGTGGCGGCGCTGCATCGAGCAGTCGCGCTCGCCCAAATGGATGGCGTTGCCCTGGCCGTCGGAGAGTATTTGCACCTCGATGTGGCGGGGATGCTCGAGGAACTTCTCCATGTAGACCTCGGGGTTGCCGAAGGCCGCGCCCGCTTCGCTCTTGGTCATCTCGATGGCGTGGTGCAGGTGCGCCTCGGTATGCACGACGCGCATGCCGCGGCCACCCCCACCACCGGCCGCCTTGATGATCACCGGGTAGCCGACCTCGCGGCCCAGTCGATGGTTCTCCTCGGGGTCGTCAGTCAGCGCGCCTTCCGAGCCGGGCACGCAGGGCACCCCGGCGGCGCGCATGGTTTCCTTGGCGGTGACCTTGTCGCCCATCATGCGGATGGATTCGGCGGTGGGGCCGATGAAGATAAAGCCGGATTCCTCGACCCGCTCGGCAAAGTCGGCGTTCTCGGAGAGAAAGCCGTAACCGGGGTGGATGGCCGAGGAGTCGGTCAGCTCGGCGGCGGCAATCAGTGCCGGCACGTTCAGATAGGACTCGTTGGACCGGGGCCCGCCGATGCAGACCGACTCGTCGGCCAGGCGGACGTGCTTGAGTTCACGGTCGGCAGTGGAATGGACGGCCACCGTGGCGATGTCGAGCTCGCGGCAGGCGCGCAGAATGCGCAGCGCGATCTCGCCGCGGTTGGCGATCAGGACCTTGTTCAGCATCTTGGGGAAACTCCTGGGAAGGCGAAAGCGGCTGGATGTGCGTCGGGCAGGCGGTGCCTTACTCGATCACGAACAGCGGCTGGTCGTATTCCACCGGCTGGCCATTTTCCACCAGGATTTCCTTGATCGTGCCATCGACCTCGGCCTCGATCTGGTTGAACATCTTCATCGCCTCGATGATGCAGATGGTGTCGCCCTTGTTCACGGTGGTACCCACCTCGACGAAGGCGCTCGAATCGGGCGACGAGGCACGATAGAAGGTGCCCACCATCGGTGAATTGATGGTCTTGCCGCGCGCCTCCGGCGCCTCGCTGGGTGCCGGTTCGCCTGACGGAGCCGGGGCGCCCGGTTGTGGGGCGTACGCCGGCGCGGCGGCGTGCATCATCTGCGGTTGTTGGGGGGGTTGGCGCGAGATGCGCACCGACTCCTCGCCCTCCTTGATCTCGATTTCGGCGACGCCCGATTCCTCGAGCAGTTCGATCAGCTTCTTGACCTTGCGAATATCCATGAGGGGGTCTCTTTCGTTATGCGTGCAAATCAGGCGGACGGACTGTCCAGATGAGCGATCAGGGCGGTCAGGGCCAGTTCATAGCCCAGCGCCCCCAGCCCGACGATGCTGCCCACGGCCACATCCGAGAAATAGGAGTGCTGCCGGAACGGCTCGCGGGCATGAATATTGGAGAGGTGGATCTCGATGAACGGTCGGTCGATGGCGAGCAGGGCATCCCGCAGGGCAATGCTGGTGTGGGTCCAGGCGCCGGGGTTGATCAGCACCCCGTCCAGCCCATCGTCGGCCGCACGGTGCAGCCGGTCGATGGCCTCGCCCTCGTGATTGCTCTGGAAGTGTTCCAGTGCGACGCCCCGTCCCTCGCCAAGCCGCTGGGCGGCCTGGTCGAGACGGCTGCCGATATCGGCCAGCGTCCACCGCCCGTAGCGTTCGGGCTCCCGCGTGCCGAGGCGGTTGAGGTTGGGGCCGTTGAGTACCAGGATCCGTTTCATGGAGACTCGCTCTCGTCGACGGGCGGAATGACCGTGTTCCCGTCGGGTTCGGTGATTTTCCCGCATTGTGCCGGTTGGGGGTGCCGAAGTCACGTTTTTGGCCGTCGTTTTTTTGCCAATCGGCACCTATTGGCGGATTTTTCACGAAGTTATCCGGGAGGGGATCGAATCCGAGCTCAAAAACCACGTCAAGACGGCGCAACGTCCAGTTCCGGCGACTCGCCGGGTCCAGGCCGGTGCCGGATTCGTGCAGACCGTCCCTAATGCAGAGAGCCCCGCGGCGGGCGGGGCTCAAGAACGATCAGCGGTTCGAGACGGCCGTGATCAGCGGTTCGAGACCGCCGTGACATGGCCGAGGAACTCGTCGGGCGGCTGATACCCAACGACCCAGTGCTGACGCACCCGTTCACCCGAGGCATCCCAGAAGATGATCCCCGGCGGGCCGTACAGGTCGAATCGTTTTAGTAACGCCTTGTGATCGGCATTGTTGGCGGTGACATCGGCCTGCAACACCAGAAAGCCGCTCAGCGCGTCGATCACGCGCGGATCGCTGAAGGTGTTGTGTTCCATTTCCTTGCAGGAGATGCACCAGTCGGCATAGAAATCGAGCATTACCGGCTGGCCGGCCGCCTTGGCCTGTGCGAGTGCCTCGTCCAGCTCGGCCTCGTCGTCGACCATGCGGAACTCGAGCTCGGCGACCTCGCCGCCACCACCCAGCGACAGGCCGGCCAGTGGCGCCAATGGTGTGCCCTTGGCCCCGGCGGCGACGCCGATCAGCATCAGGGCGCCCCAGAGAAGAAGCACCAGTCCGATCGACTTCCACAGGCGCAGCCAGCCCGAGGCGGCTTCACGCAGCGATTCGGTCGCGCCCATGTAGACCGCCGAGGCGATCAACAGCACGGCCCACATCAGCTGGGTGATGGCCGCGGGCAGGAAGCGTTCGAGCATCCAGATCGCCACGCCCAGCAGCACCACGCCGAACACGGCCTTGACCGCGTCCATCCAGCCGCCGGCCTTTGGCATGTACTTGCCGCCAAGCGTACCGACGAGGATCAGTGGCAGGCCCATGCCGATCGACAGGGCAAACAACGCCAGGCCGCCGACAACGGCATCGCCCGTCTGGCCGATGTAGATCAGGGCACCGGCCAGCGGGGGGGCCATGCAGGGGCCAACGATCAGGGCCGAGAGGAAGCCCATCACGGCCACCCCGGTCAGCGTGCCGCCCTGCTGTCGGTTTTGTGCCTGCATGATGCGCGACTGGATCGAGGAGGGCAGTTGCAGCTCGAAAAAGCCGAACATCGACAGGGCCAGCGCGACGAAGATCGCGGCGAAGACGCTCAGTACCCAGGGGTTCTGGAAGGCGGCCTGCAGGTTGGCGCCGAACATGCCGGCCAATACACCCGCCACCGTGTAGGTGACGGCCATCGCGAGCACGTAGATCACCGAGAGCACGAAGGCCTTGCGGGTGGTGATGTGCTCACCCTGACCGGCGATGATGCCCGAGAGGATCGGGATCATCGGGAAGACGCAGGGCGTGAACGCGAGCAGCAGACCGAAGATCAAAAAGCCCAGCACGATCGCCCAGGGGTTACCGTCGATCAGGCGCTGGGTGATCATGTCGGTTTCCGAGCCCACTGGGGTGGCTGCCTGGGTCTCGGCGTCGGTCGAGGAACCGCTGCCGGCCGGTGCCTCGCTGCGATCCTCGCCGAGCGCCGGCATGTCTTCCAGCGGTGTGAGTTCTCCGGCATCGCCCGGCACCTCGTCGAGGCGCTCGGCGCTGTCGGTGGCCGGATCGATCCGCCAGGCCTTTTCCATTGGCGGGTAGCACAGGCCCATGTCCGCGCAGCCCTGGTAGCCGATCACCAGGGTGTAGGGGGCATCGGCGTCGATCGACAGTTCGGTCTCCAACTGATCATGGAAGACCCAGACGGTGCCGAAATTGGGATCGTCCTTGCGCTCGCCCTCACCGATGAACGCGGCACGAATTTCCGCCTCTTCACTGACGGCTGCCTTGGTGCGACCGCGGTACAGGTAGTACTCGGGCGTGATGTCGAAGCGGACGAATACGCTCCCGTCGTCGACGATCACCTCGGGGACGAACGCCTCTTCGGGGTCCATCGGCTCATTGCTGCTGCCACCGAAGAAGCCGCCCAGGCTGATGCCGCCGTCGCGCGAGTTGGCGCCGGCAGTATCGGACGTGACATCTGCCGACGCGCTGGCGTCCGTCTGTGGCAGGTCGACGCGCAGTTCGTGGGTTTCCGGCGGGTAGCAGACCCCATGGATGTCCGAGCAGCCCTGGTACTCGACCGTGACGGTCGCCTCGCCGCCGGGGGCGGAGTCCACCGGTACGCGGGCGGTGAAGTCTTCCTTGTAGACCGCCGTCTCGCCAAAGACCGGGTCGTCTTCGATCAACGCCTCGGGCAGTCGCGGTTCGCCCAGTTCAATGCCATCGCCGCCGCGGATCTTCAGTTTGTCCTGGTAGAGGTAGTAGCCCTCGACTACGCGGAAATCGAGGCGCAGCTCGCCATTGTCTTCGCGGGCCTCGACGCCGAAGGCCTCTTCTGGCCCCAGCAACTCGGGCTGGGCATTTGCCGCCGTCTGCCAGGCGAGGGCAACGGTGACGAGCAGGAAGGTGACGATCCACACCCAGGGGGCGGTCAGGAAGTGGTTTGAACGCATTGCTGAACCCATGCTGAGTAAGACTGGCTGCTCTCGGCCGGCAGGATGACTACCTCGGGGCAGTCGTAGGGGTGATAGTGCTCGATCGCATCCTTGAGATCGTCGATGCGGTCGAGGCTGGTCTTCATGTGAAGCTGGTATTCCTCGTCGCGGCACAGTTCGCCCTGCCAGTGGTAGGCCGAGCGGACCGGGCCGACGACATTCACGCAGGCCACCAGCCTCTCGGCCAGCAGGCGCGCGCTGAACTCGTCGGCCGCGCTGGGGTCGTCCAGTGTCGTGATGACCAGTGCTATTGTGCTTTGCTCGATCGTCATTATCGTGATTGCGTCGGGTCGATGAATCGGTTTTTGTCGTGACCGGCTTCAGCCGGGTCGGCCTTGGTCCAATTGATCGGCAGTGAGTTCCGCCGGGTGGTGCCTATACTTAAGCCGTGATCGGCCCCGAAGGCCTGGCTGCCCGTTGACTCAAGGTATTGAAGCGCGAGTGGTGGCCTGTCTCCGACCTTGGGTCCTTGTCTTGGTGTATTCGCCGCGGCGAAGTCCAACCGGCTGTCGACGGCAAGCCTAGCGCCGCAATCGGTAGACGGCAAACAAATCCATCTCAACCCCGAGAAGTCATGCGAAAACTGTCCGGATTCATCCTCTTTCTGCCCCTCCTGGAGCTGGTGCTCCTGATCGCGATGGGCGCGGCCATGGGGTTTCTCGTCACGCTGCTGTGGATCGTCGCTACCGGCATCTGGGGCGTGTGGTTGATGCGCACCGCCGGTCCCAATGCGATGGCGCGCGCTCAACGTGATGTCGCCGCCACCGGTCGGGGACAGATCGACGGGCTGGGCGTGGCGGCCAATTTCCTCGGCGGGCTGATGCTGCTGTTGCCGGGGCCGTTGACCGACCTGCTGGGGTTGGTGCTGGTCACGCCGTTTCTGCGTCGCCTGGCGTTCGGTGCCTGGCTGGCCGGGAAGATGCAGCAGATCGTGGTCGAGCGTGGTGGGTTCGGCAGCGGTCCGGGTGGCCCGGGTGGCCCGGGTAGCCCGGGTAGCCCCGATGAGGACGGCAATGTCTACGACGCCGATCCGGACGACATCAGGCGGGATGAGCCGCGTGACCCGCGGCGACTCGATCGCGACCGCGATCGCAGGTAGAGCAGGGCCGGGTATCCGCGTGCCGCGTTTCGCCGCTCACTTCTCGCCGTCGAGAATCCGCCTGGCCAGTGCCTGACCGTTCTCGAGGCAGTCGCCCACGGCGATACCCTCGCGCCAGTTGCCGATCAACGACAGGCCCGGGTGGTGATCGAGTGCCTGATCGAGGCGCTCGATCCGGGCCAGGTGGCCCAGTTCGTATTGCGGAATCGCACGTGGCCAGCGGCTGACTCGTTGCCAGACCGGCTGACCCTCGATACCAAGCAGATCACCGAGGTCGTTGGTGACCTGGCGGACCAGTTCGGCGTCGCTCATGTCCAGCGCCTCGGGATCCTGGCGCCCGCCGATAAAGGCGTTGATCAGCTTGTGGCCATGCGGGGTGCGGTTGGGGAACAGGGTCGAGGAGAACAGCGCGCCCAGGGTCCGTCGGCGTTCGCGGCGGGGAATCAGCACGCCAAAGCCGTCAAGCGGATGGGCCAGCACCCCGGGGGGAAAGCCCAGGGCGACGGCCGCGACCGGCGGGTAGACGATCTCGTCGAGCGGCTCGGCCAGCAGGGCATCCAGGGGGCGTAGCAGTGAGGCGCTGACATGTGCCGGCGTGGCCAGTACGAGCCTTTTTGCCTGCCAGCTCGAGCCGTCCTGATCGGTCGCCCGCCAACCCCCGTCGTTCGCCTGGACGGCTTGTACCCGTCGGCCACAGGCGATCGTGCCGCCGGCGGTTGCATCGATCTCGGCGGCGAGCCGGTCGGTGAGTGTCTGGATGCCGCCGGGGAAGCTGATCAGCTTGCCCCGCCATTCGCGCGGCATGGGCTCGTTGCCCTCGCGGCGTTCCTGTTTCGCCCGCTTCATGGCGGCAAACCCGCCGCGGATCAGCGAGCCATGCTCACGTTCCATGGCAGCGAGTTTCGGCATGGCGGCCTGGACGGACAGTCGGGCCGGATCGCCGGCGTAGACGCCGGAGACGAACGGGTCGACCAGATAGTCGAGGATGTTCCGGCCCAGGCGGCGCTCAACGAATTGCGCCAGGGTTTCCTCGCCGGTACCGCGACGCACCCAGGGCTCGCGCAGGATGCGGCCGATGCTGCGCGGTCCGAGCAGCGGATTGAATGGGGCATTGAGCGGATGGGTCGGCAGGGCGAGCATTTGCTTGCCCTTGGCGATATAACGCTTCTTGCCCGCCTCGCCGGCGAAGATCGCCTCGTCGGTCAGGTCCAGGTCCTTGAGTAGCCGATAAAGCGGCGGCTTGACCATCAGGGTGTTCGGCCCGATCTCGATCTGCCATTCCTCGTCGCGGCGGCTCTGGATATTGCCGCCGGGCATGTCGCCCGCCTCGAGCACGGTGACCCGCTGGCCGGCCCGCGCCAGCGCCCAGCCGGCAGCCAGCCCGCTGGCGCCGGCGCCGATGATCAGCGTGTCGGTCGATGGCGTCTTGTCGGAGGCGTCGTGGTCGCTTGTTGTCATGGCATCTCGTGGCGTGGCCGGGCTAGGCCGTGTGTTTGCCGTGCCCTGTGTTGCTATGTCTGTTCGGGGCTCGAGTGTACTCTACCGGTTCGATCAATTTCGGCAGATGCACTGTCAGGGACGTTATGGACGAATCGCACGCCGTTGGCGGCAGCAGTGGACCCGAGGGCCTCCCCCGGGCCGTGGTATTGGGCGGGACCGGTTTCGTGGGCCGGCACCTGGTGCGCGCACTCTCCCAGCGTGGCTGGGAAGTGGTGGTGCCAAGCCGTCACGCCGCGCGTCACCGCGACATGGGGCTATGGCCGAGTGTGGTGCTGGTTGACATGAACCCCCCGGCCCGGTCCGATCTGGCGACCCATCGTGGCTCCCCGGAACTGGCCGAACTGCTCGAGGGCGCGGATCTGCTGGTCAACCTAGTCGGCATCCTCAACGAGCGCCGGCACAACGGCAAGGGCTTCGAGCGGGTACACATCAAGCTGACCAAGGCCGCCCTGCGCGCCGCTGCCGATGCGGGCGTGCCGCGTTACCTGCACATGAGCGCGCTGGGGGCAGACGAGGAAGAGGGCGTCAGTCACTACCAACGCAGCAAGGGCAAGGCGGAGAACTGGGTGCACCGCTTCGGTCGCAAGCACGATATGGCGGTCACCAGCTTCCGCCCCTCGGTGATCTTCGGCCCGGGTGACTCCTTCCTCAACCGCTTTGCCGGGCTGGCGAAGCTGATGCCGGGCGTCTTCCCGCTGGCCTGCGCGGGTGCGCGCTTCTCGCCCGTCTACGTGGGTGACGTGGTGCGGCGATTCGTCGAGTCGATCGACGACCCCCAGGCCAACGACGCGCGCTATGACCTCTGCGGCCCGCACGATTACGCGCTGGGCGAACTGGTGCGCTACGCCGCGGCGACCGGCGGGCATCCGCGCTGGGTGGTCGGCCTGCCGATGTGGCTGTCGCGCCTCCAGGCGCGCGTGATGGAGTGGCTGCCGGGCACGCCCTTCAGTCGCGACAATCTGGATTCCCTGCAGCGGGCCAACACCTGCTCGCCGGAGTGCCGGCGCGAGCCCACCCGGCTCGAGGATGTCGCCCCGGGATATCTCGCCCCAGGAAGGAATGGCCGTGGCAAGAGTGTGCCCCACCGCGGTTGAGCCGGTGGTAGGATAGCCACGACCACGCCCCGTGTTTTCGGGGCGTTTTACCGTTTGAACCCTGATCGAGGTCCAGCCGTGGAATCGGAAAAACCAACCCCCACCCCGCGCCGCTCGAGCAACGCCGAGCACTATTTCGAGCATTTCCTGTTCGGCAGCCGCTGGATCCTGGCCCCGGTCTACATGGGACTAGTTGCGGCGATGCTGCTGTTGCTGATCAAGTTTGGCGGCGAGCTGTGGCACCTGGGCAGCCACGCCTTCACGCTCGAGGAGTCGGAGGTCATCATCGGGGTGCTCACCCTGGTCGATGTGGCCCTGATCATGAATCTTTTGATCATCATCATCTTCTCGGGCTACGAGAACTTCGTCTCCAAGATGGAGGACCTCCACAGTCACCGTGATCGGCCCGAGTGGATGGGACACATCAGCTTCACCGATCTCAAGATCAAGGTGATCGGTTCGATCGTCGCGATCTCGGGGATCGAGTTGCTCAAGTCCTTCATGAACGTCGACAACCTGTCGAACCGGGATCTTGGCTGGATGGTGGGTATCCACCTGACCTTCGTCCTGTCCGGCGTGCTCTATGCCTTGATGGATCGGCTCCAGGGCAAGGGACACTGACCCGGCCTGCCCCGACGACTCTCGTCACTCCCCGATGTCCTCGTTCCAGAGGGTCGGATGCTCTTCGATGAACCGCTGCATCAGCTCGATGCAGCGCTGATCGTTCATCACCCTCACCTCCATACCGTGCTCGCGTAACCAACGCTCCTCGCCAAGAAAGGTTTGGTTTTCGCCGATTACCACGCGCGGTATCCCGTAGAGCAGAATCGCTCCCGCGCACATTGGGCAGGGGGACAGCGTGGTGTAGAGCGTGCATCCCCGATAGAAGTCGGCCGACCGGCGGCCGGCCTTTTCCAGCGCATCCATCTCTCCGTGCCGGATGACGCTGCCTTCCTGGACGCGGCGGTTGTGGCCGTACCCGACGATCTCACCGTTGTGCACCAGCACCGCGCCGATGGGGATGCCGCCCTCGTCGCGGCCGGTGCGGGCCTCCTCGAGTGCCGCATCGAGAAAGGGATCGTGGCTCATGGTTCGGGCCTCCATTGGAGAGTCGGTACCTGCAAGATACAAAAAAACCCCGCCATTGGCGGGGTTTCGTTGAAGCGGTGTCCGGCCGAATCGACCGGAGCGACCGTTCTTACATCATGCCGGGCATGCCGCCCATGCCGCTCATGTCGGCCGGCGGGGCGCCACCGCCATCCTTGCTCGGGATGTCGGCGATCATGCACTCGGTGGTGATCATCAGGCCGGCAACCGAGGCCGCGTTCTGCAGCGCGGTACGGGTGACCTTGGTCGGATCGAGGATGCCCATCTCGACCATGTCGCCGTACTCGCCGTTGGAGGCGTTGTAGCCGTAGTTGCCCTTGCCTTCACGGACACCCTGGACCACGACCGACGGCTCGCCACCGGAGTTGGCCACGATGAAGCGCAGCGGATCTTCCATGGCGCGCAGGGCGATGGAGATGCCGGTCTGCTGGTCGACGTTGTCGCCCTTGAGCTCGCCGAGGCTGCCCAGTGCGCGGATCAGGGCAACACCACCGCCCGGGACGATGCCTTCTTCGACTGCGGCACGGGTCGCGTGCAGTGCGTCGTCGACACGGTCCTTCTTTTCCTTCATCTCGACTTCGGTCGCAGCGCCAACCTTGATGACGGCAACGCCGCCGGCCAGTTTGGCGATCCGCTCCTGGAGCTTCTCCTTGTCGTACTCGGAGGAGGTGTTCTCGATCTGGGTACGGATCTGCTCGACGCGGGTGTCGATGTCGTCCTTCGTGCCAGAGCCGTTGATGATCGTGGTGTTTTCTTTGGTGATCACCACGCGCTTGGCCGAGCCCATGTCTTCCATGGTGGTCTTCTCGAGGGTCAGGCCCACTTCATCGGAGATCACCTGGCCGCCGGTGACGATGGCCAGATCCTGCAGCATGGCCTTGCGACGGTCGCCGAAGCCGGGTGCCTTGACGGCAGCGACTTTCACGATGCCGCGCATCGAGTTGATGACCAGCGTGGCCAGTGCCTCGCCTTCGATGTCTTCGGCGACGATCAGCAGCGGCTTGTTGGCTTGGGATGCGCTTTCCAGTGCCGGCAGGAGCTCTCGGATGTTCGAGATCTTCTTGTCGTGCATCAGGATGACCGGGTCCTCGAGCTCGACGTTCATCTGCTTCTGGTTGTTGACGAAGTAGGGCGACAGGTAGCCGCGGTCGAACTGCATGCCTTCGACCACTTCCAGCTCGTTCTCGAAGCCCGAGCCTTCCTCGACAGTGATGACGCCGTCCTTGCCGACACGCTCCATGGCTTCCGCGATGATCTCGCCGACGTTCTTGTCGGAGTTCGCGGAGATGGTGGCAACCTGGGCGATCGCCTTGTTGTCGGTGCAGGGCTTGGACAGGTTGCGCAGCTCGGCAACGGAGGCCTCAACGGCCTTGTCGATGCCGCGCTTGAGATCCATCGGGTTCATGCCGGCAGCCACGGCCTTGACGCCTTCACGCACGATGGCGGCGGCGAGCACGGTCGCGGTGGTGGTGCCGTCACCGGCGACGTCGGCGGTCTGGGAAGAGACTTCCTTGACCATCTGCGCGCCCATGTTCTCGAACTTGTCTTCCAGCTCGATCTCGCGGGCGACGGAAACGCCGTCCTTGGTCACGGCC